>NZ_JAMBPS010000011.1:0-160754 GCF_024206515.1 Paraburkholderia sp. CNPSo 3281
CGCGCCCGACCAGATCATCGCGATGGGGTTGGCGATCTGCTTGCCGAAGATGTCGGGCGCCGAGCCGTGCACAGGCTCGAACAGCGACGGAAACTTGCGCTCGGGATTCAGGTTCGCCGAAGCCGCCAGACCGATCGTGCCCGTGCATGCGGGGCCGAGATCCGAAAGAATGTCGCCGAACAGGTTCGACGCGACGACCACGTCGAAGCGGTCCGGCTGCAGCACGAAACGCGCGCACAGAATATCGATGTGCTGCTTGTCCCACTTCACGCCGGGATACGCCTCGGCCATCGCGGCCACGCGCTCGTCCCAGTACGGCATGCTGATCGAAATGCCGTTGGACTTCGTGGCCGCCGTGAGTGTCTTGCGGCCGCGCTGGTTCGCGAGTTCGAACGCGTACTTGAGAATGCGGTCGACGCCGTGGCGCGTGAACACCGATTCCTGCAGCACGAACTCGCGCTCGGTGCCTTCGAACATCCTGCCGCCCACCGAGCTGTACTCGCCCTCGGTGTTCTCGCGCACCACGAGAAAGTCGATGTCGCCGGGCTTGCGGTTGGCGAGCGGACACGGCACGCCGGGCAGCAGACGCACCGGACGCAGGTTCACGTACTGGTCGAACTCGCGGCGGAATTTCAGGAGCGAGCCCCACAGCGAAATGTGATCGGGCACCTTGTCGGGCCAGCCGACCGCGCCGAAATAGATCGCGTCAAAACCCTTGAGCGTGGCGAACCAGTCGTCGGGCATCATCTTGCCGTGCTGCAGGTAGTAGTCGCAGCTTGCCCAGTCGAAATGGGTGATTTCGAGGTTCAGGCCGAACTTCGCGGCCGCCGCCTCGACGACGCACACACCCTCGGGCATCACTTCCTGGCCGATACCGTCGCCGGCAATGGCGGCGATTTTGAATGTCTTGCTCATGTCTCGTTCTCCGTTGCGCGGCGCGCCTGAATGGGTGCGCGCTCGATAGATGCAAGGATGCCTTAATGCGCGCTGGAAATTAGCCCCCGCAGCGTTGAGCCGTTGAACACGGGGTGTGAATAATTGGGCGGGAGGTGTGGGTTTTTATTAACATTAGGATAAGTATTCTTATCACAAGTCGTCGATTCTAATTGTAAACTTCAGCTCGTGAAAATCCGCCTGGATCGCCCCTCGCCCCGTTCCGCTGAAGGCGCAGGCTTTCCGACGCAGACGTAGAGCACATTGAATCTGCCAACGTTGCGACATTAAGTGTCAAGCGTGCATCAGCGCCGTATATCAATACCGACGAAGCTTTAATGGATAATATTTAGCAAGGAGTCCTAACCCTGCCGTTCAGCCATCAGCACCCGCACGACCATGAATGGCAGTTCTCACTGCGGTCGAATACGTACTCTCGGCCCGAAGGCGTCGGTCGCATCCTGCACATGTCAACGGCTGCTTGCAACGCACCAGAGACGTCCGCATTCCGACGCACGTGCAATAGTGGCTGAAGCTATCGACTGTCGGTGACCTGGCAGGCTGTTGAAAGACACATCCCCGATGCGCGGCACGCTTTTCCAAAGAGCCACCGCGTAGGTCTGGTTCATGTCGAATTGATGCCATCGCCTCGGGGAAGCCATCTGCTCAGCGCATCGTTTCGATCACAGTACTTTCCGTTTCTCTGGTTCAACGTTTACCGCCCCCGCTCCGATGACGACGGCGGGAGCTATTTTCAACAGCCTGCCAGACCAGAAAATAGGTAGATGCCCAGGAAAACTGGATGACATTGTCAACGATATCAGGCTGCAGACGGGCCCGATGACCGGATGGCAATACGCCGGTGGTGGACAGCCAGCGCTGCCTCGCCGCCGCTCGTGGCGTGAAAGAGTCCAAGCTGCTCGAACTCCTCTTCCTGCAGCGGCGTGATGGCAATATCCGTGTAGGCGTAACGCTCCGGTGCCTTCATGACTTCCCTGAGGGTCGCCTCTGTCCTGAGGTAGAAGCGCAGATATTTTGTCAACTTGACAGCGGTCTCACTCCAGTAGCGCGGATAGAAGCGAAGCGGCGATTCGACCGGTAGCCCCCAACGTCGGTCACGTCGGTGTTTCATTCGCAGGGCTCCCCCTTCGAGCGGATGCACACCCTCGTGTTCGATCATCAGTCTGAACCAGGCGATTGTGCGCATGATTGTCTTCGGTCGGCCGTTCGGGATCTGCGCTGCCCGCTTGACGATCGTACGGATGTGCTCGTACGAGTAAAACGCGCTCCAGGCGCACCGATACGCTTCTTCCCATTCAGCGTCCGACATTTTCGGGTGGTGCGTGACCCGGTGGTTGGTGTCGTATTTGTTGATGTCCGGGTCCATCCATTCAGCGTTCCTTACCATCGTCTGATGATCCTCGGAGCCCGGAAGCGGGGTGAGCATGAAGAATTCGAGAATGTCGATTGGCAATTCACGCTTGATGATCTCGATATCGCGCAGGATCGATTCTTTCGTGTCCGCCGGGAATCCGATGATATAGCCAGCGTAGGTAATCGCGCCGTGGGCGCGCCACTTCTGCAGCATGGCGCGGTATTCAGTGATCTTGTTCTGCCGCTTCTTGGCCGCGATCAGATTCTCGGGATTGATATTCTCAAGCCCGATGAACACCCGACGCACACCCGCGCGCGTTGCTTTCTCGATGAAGTTTGGAATCTTGTGACAGAGCGTGTCGACCTGGATCGTGAAGCCACAGTGAATGCCTTCCTTTTCCCGAAGTTCGATGACGCGGTCGAGAAGGATTTCCCAGTCGTGGTTGCGGGCGAAATTATCATCCGTGACGAAGAACCGGTCGATGCCCTGCGTTGCGTTCTCGCGGATGATCTTTTCGAGATCGTCGGGAGTGCGAAAGCGACTCTTGTGCCCCTGCACGTTGATGATGGTACAAAACGAGCACTGATACGGGCAACCACGGCCGAGGTCAACCGATGTATAGGTACCTGCCGTGCGTTCGATATGCTTGCGCGGCAAGAAGGGCTGGGGAGCACCTTCGAGCGAAGGTAACGTGTCCATGAAATTATACAAGGGCTTCATTGCACCATTCCACGCGTCGAGAAGGACCTCATCAAGACGCCGCTCCTCGGCCTCCCCAGCGAAGAGCGCCACACCCATTGCTTGCGCTTCCTTAAGATCAGCGGGCATCTCGGGCAGCATGGAGATGCAGCCAGAAACGTGGAAGCCACCGATCGCAACCGGCAAGCCTGCGGCACGGAACTGGCGGGCGAGGTCGAGTGCGCGTGGGTACTGGTTCGACTGGACACCGACCAAGCCAATCATCGATCTCCCGCCCATTGCCTTCAGGTCACGAATGATGCGCTCCGGCCACACCCGCTGGTTGGTTTCGTCGCATGTTTCGATCTCGAAATGGACGCCAGCGCCCAGCAGGTTTCGCTTTCGCGCGTCATCAGCGAGCGCATACATACAGGCGAGTGTATTGGAAGGCATGACCGAGCGGAGCCACTGGATCGGGTAGCCGTCGTCGTCGTAATGGGTCGGCTTGATGAGGACGAGAGAGAATCGGAGACCGTCAGAAATCGAGTGCATCGTGTCCATGGTCTGCCCTGTAGCCCTGTCTGGAAGTCACAAAACCGTGAAGGTCGTCCGTCTTCCGAAAACTGGAGTTGGATGGTGAACTGGCAGTACAACAACGCGCATCCTACCCGCCTGGCCCCCTGCTGTGTTTACAATTCCGCGGCCGCCAGGCGCAAATCGGCGAGGAGACGGCATGGGTTCCACCTGAATTGAGTGTAGTGGGCAATGACTGGTTTTCCGTAGCTTGCTCGACACGTTTTCGTTGTTCTGGCTTACCGAATCCCTTCAATGGGTCAGCGGCGTCAAGTTCAGGATCAGCAGACTCCTCTTCGTCAGGATTGGCAACGGCGAAAGGACGCAGCGTTTGCATGCGATCCTCGAGCAGCTTGAACACTCGGCGCCTCGTATCATCGGCTTTGGCGTCCGGACCCGCGAGATACCTATATTTTGCCTGGCGGACGGAATCGTCCGAACAAGCCCCCCCGCTAATCGGACCACGCGAACGGCCGTTGCACCTTATAAAATTGCCGTTGAGGGAACACCGGATCGACCGGTACCAACGGGTCGATCCATGCCCTTTGCATGAGACACGCATCCGGGACGCCGGGCGTGCTCGGTCGTGGGACGCAGTGCGGCCACCTCCTGTCGCTCACCAGGAGATTTTGACCGAGATTCAAACGTCGGCTCAAGTCACACAACGGGCTTTCACGCGACGATCGCATTCGTCCCGCTGTCAGCTGATCGGTGCCGCTACCCAGGCAGCGACGATGGCGAGAGTGCACTGCAGGCTATCGCGGCATTCGCCTTCACCTGGTGAACAACCTGTACAGGGCATGGTCGCCCCCATGCCGATCAGAAATCCTCGCCGCGCGAGGTCGGCGCCGATGCGGCGATTCGCATACTGGGCAGCGCCTTGTTACAGAAGCAGGAATACGTTTGGCTTGTTCTGTTGACACCACGGTACTTGCCGGAAGCCATGTCTGCCCCCATTTGAGTTGAATAGCATGCACAGAAGCCCTGCTTGCGGTCTTTGAACAACCCCGGACCGTAACGACATTCGTGTAGAAGTGTGGCAAATTTTCCACGCGCGTGCGTTCAAAGCGTCAATGAGGGATTGGATTCCCATGTCACGCTCGCCAGCCGACGTGGCCTGTCGGGCGGAGGATGGCTGGACTGTCACTGCTGCAATCGATCAAATTATCTAGTAAGGATAACTACTATTTGCGCAACACATGTAGTTTTCGCCAGTCAACTTGACAGAGCCATCGCGATCGCATCGGAAATCTACAAAGAGGTCCAACTATGCGTCTGGAGCCTCTGGGGCTTATCGGAATTGGCGGCCGAAGTGCATTCGAAAGGTTCGGTTTGGGGTGTGCGGAATCGAACGACCATAGTGGGGTCGACGATGCGCACAAGGCGGTTGAACCGGGGACCGAGGGTCCAGGCCGCGGTCGAACCGGTTGGAAATCGTTCCCTCGCCGGCACCTGATGCGATATCGGCCGGCGTCTCATGCATCGTCACGGTCAAGTCACGTCCCCATGTTTCCATCTATTTCGGTTTCTTACCGGTCGCCTCGGAAACGACGGCGCCCCGACTTTTCTGCCCGCATACCCGCTTCAGGAGATGAACATGCGAAGCATTCAACCTCTTTACGCAGCAAGCCGCATTTTCAGCAGCACCGCGCTGGTGTTCACCGCACTCTGCTTCGCGGCTGGTGCCGCCGACGCGCAGACCTCGGCAAAGCCGATAGTCACTCCGGGCTTCAGCCTGGCCGTGTTCGCGACGGGTTCCGGCGGCCTGATGAGCGCACCGGACTCACTTGCCGTGCTTGATGATCACGTTTGGGTCGGCTATGCAAACACCGGCGCACCGGATGGCACGAATGGCGCGATGAGCGTGATTGTCGAATACACGCTGGACGGCAGCGTCGTGAAGTCGTATCAAGTCGCGGGACACAACGATGGCCTGAAGGTCAACCCGTACACGCGCGAGATCTGGGCGATGCAGAACGAGGATGCGAATCCGAACCTCGTCATCATCAATCCCGCGACCGGCCAGGCATCCAAGCCGTATTCCTTCGCCAAAACGCTGCACGGCGGCGGCTATGACGACATCGTGTTCAAGGACGGGCAGGCCTACTTCAGTGCGTCCAATCCCACCCTTAACGCTAGCGGCAAGAATACGGGGCCCGCGATCGTCCGCGTCGTGCACCTTGATGCAAACAGCTACAGGATCGACGTTACGCCGGTGATGAGCGGCTCGCTCGACGCCAGCAACATTCCGTTTGGCACGGTGGCGACCCTCAACCTGACCGATCCGGATTCAATGACGCTAACGCCGTCGGGAGATGTACTGCTCGATGATCAGGGAGATGGCCAGCTTGTCCTGTTGCGCTCGTCGGGCGATGAGCCGCGCGTGCAATATCTGCCACTTCTCGGCAACGTGCAGGTTGATGACACGGTATTCGCCACTGCGCAACGGGGCTACCTGCTGGTATCCGATACGAAAGCCAACACGGTGTACAAGATTAGCGCCAATGTCTGGCAGCGTGACGCAGCGTTCTCCGCCTCAACGGGTGTGGCCGCTACGGGTAGCACGCCGGCAGTGCCGGCTTATGTTGGCCAACTTGATTTGCGCAGCGGTGCACTTCTGCCGCTGGTAACCAATTTGGCCAGTCCGCACGGCATGGTCTTTGTATCGACAGGCGCCCAGCAATAACGGCCGCGCATTGATTGCCGGATGACGTGATCGCAGCAAGCCGTTTCGCGGCGATTGCGTCATCCGGCAAGTGCTTCGCCAACGTCGCGACGGTCCCAGGCAGCCCGACCCGATACAGCCAACAACCGCCCGTCGACAAGTTTCATGGCGCAGATGCTAACGCAGCCTAGTTTCAAACCGCTATCAGATTTGATGACGTGCGGCTGCATCAGTGGGGAATCGGCTATGTCCGAGCGCGGCGCAGCGATAATGCCTCAACAAGGGAGTCGTGATGAAGTGCGGCGGCTGCGCGAGGCCGCCGCCGGCAAACGCAAAGACACCATTCAATCATCCGGAAACGGGTAGTTGAGGAGCCGGGATTCCAAATGAGCCCGGACGTGACGCACCCTCCAATCGGGAGCTACGCGTTCTGCATGAAAATAGCCGGTAGACGGACGACCGTCTCACGGGGCAACTCCCGTATGACGCCGACGATTGCGGCGAACTACGGGGGACGCTCAACTGAACGTCGGCGACCGAAGCACGGATGGTCTGCGCACGGTCGCTCTCCACCTCGACCGAAATCGTCTTGGGCAAGCTGCTTTCGAGTGACGGCAGCAGTGCCACGACCGCATCAACGGCGGCCGTCACATTGGCGCCCGGCGCCTTGTGGATAGCGACGACGATCGCGCGACCGACATCGCGAACGTACGCAGGTGAATCATCGCGCCAGGCGATGATCCAATCATCGAACGTAGATGCGTTGGAAAGCTGGTCGGTGGACTACACCGTCCGCGACCGGTGCGCCCCGTCCAGCCTACCCGTGGGAGAACTGACGGTCGCGATGATGACACAACCAATCCGTCGAGCGTGGTGAGCAGGCCGACCGTCAGCGCCAGACCGATCAGCGCACCGAAGCAATCGTCCCGGATGCCCGGAGAGGATGAGCCTTAGCCAGCGCGCCATTACCGCTGCTCCGCGGAACTCGCGTCCAGACCGGACGCGGCTCTGGTCAGCCGCGCTTCGGCGTTCGGCCCATGCACACGGCCATGGTCCATCTGCCAGGTCATGCGCATCCGTCGCGTGTGACACGACGAACGCGCTGCCGGACGGCTAAGCGTACGGCCTTGACAGAGTTCACACGGATGACGTTGCCTGTCTGGAGCAATTGATTGATTTCGCCGGCCTTGATGTCGTTGAGGGTCGGGGGCTGCGATCGCTGCGATACCGCGATCGCAACTGTGTAGTACTTGTCCGAAAACGTGACTGAGCCTGTTGCTTCGCGACGGCCCATCCCTCGGGTACCAGGATCGAAAACCCGAGTGGCGACGGGTAGCGCCGCACGAATTAACCGCTTCCTTAGGATCGAGTGCGTTGGCAAATTTAATCGTCCGAGCGCCCAGATAAGGTTCTGCTAAGTCTGAGCAATTAGCCTGCGTATTCGTCACCCGATTTCCCAGGAGTCGTCCGCATGTCCTACGCTGCCGATCGACCGGCCACACGCCGGCTCAACAAGGTTCCCGAGATTACCCTCGCGTTCTGGATCATCAAGATCATGTCGACCACAGTCGGCGAAACCGGCGCCGACTTTCTCGCAGTCGACGTGGGATGGGGCCAGGGCGCAACGCGCGGGCTGATGATGTCGCTGCTTGCGATCGCGCTCATCCTGCAGATGCGCACACGCAAGTACACGCCATGGATCTACTGGCTCACAGTCGTGCTTGTGAGCATCGTGGGGACACAAATCACCGATCTGCTTACCGACGGCCTCGGGGTCAGCCTGTATATCACCACGGGGGTCTTCGCCGTTATGCTCGCGGCGTTTTTCGCGATCTGGTATCGCGTCGAGGGCACCTTATCGATCGGCGCCATCGACACCCCACGTCGCGAGTTGTTCTACTGGGCCGCGATCCTCTGCACGTTCGCGCTCGGCACTGCCGCCGGTGATCTCGCGACCGAAGCGCTCGGTCTCGGCTTCTCGCTCGGCGCTGTGTGCTTCGGCGCCCTGCTTGCAGCCACCTGTCTCACATGGCGATCGGGCGTAAACGCGGTCCTGACGTTCTGGATCGCGTACGTGCTGACGCGTCCGTTCGGCGCATCACTCGGCGACCTGCTCACGCAGTCGCGCAGCTACGGCGGATTCGGCCTGGGCGCCGCGTCGACGAGTCTGCTGTTCCTCACCGTGATCGTTGTGCTCGTCGCCGTCGCACAGTTCGGCGCCAGTCGCCGCACGCGCGTCGGGGTCACCGAATGACCGTCACCTTTACTTCATCATCGAATCGAGGATCTTTCATGCGCCATCCGACTACGCTTTCGCGCTTGTTCGTTGCCGTTTCCGTTTGCGCTGCACTCGGCCTCGCAGCCGGCTGCTCGAAACAGGCTGGCAGCGCCACCGCACAAAGTGGCTCGCCCACGAGTGCATCGAAGCTCGGCGACCTGTCCCAGTTCCGCACGATTGCCGCCGACGTGTCCGGTTTCGTCGCGAAGGGCGACCTCGCAGGAGGCAAGACACGCATCAAGGATCTCGAGGTTGCCTGGGACGAGGCGGAAGCCGGCCTGAAACCGCGTGCGGCGAACGACTGGCATGGGCTCGACAAGGCGATCGACCGCGCCCTCGAAGCGCTACGCGCCGACCACCCGACGCAGGCTGACTGCACCGCCGCAATGAACAACCTCCTAGACACGTTCGACAAGCTCGCCGGCAAGGCCTCGTGACACGCAGGCGGGGTCACGCCCCCTGCTGGAGGGGCGCGTGCCCCTTGAGGTTCGTCTGACCGAACTGGGTGCGCGCCGCGTGAGCTTTCACACCGCTTAGGTATGACCAATGCCGTCGAAGAAGAGGTCCACCAGATGGGCAACGCGCGATTTCGACGAGCCGCCTTGCTCGATGGCAAGAGAGATCGCCGTGACCATACAGACGAGATCGTCGAAAGAGACGTCCTTGCGAACAGCCCCCGTCTTCTGGGCACGCTGGAGCAGTCGGTGTCCCTCTTCACGTCCCGCGTGACAGCCAGGCGTGTCTTCCTGGAGTACCGTTCCCAGCAACGCCGCGAGCCCGCGATAGTGACTCGCGTGGTTCACGAGTTCCTTGACGAAGGCGCGTATGGCAGCGCTCGGCTCGAGCTTTTCATCCCGTGCACGGCTCGCCTCGGCGAGTGACAGGAGGCGCTCATCGCTCGTCGCCGCGAGGAGCGCATCGCGCGTCGGGAAGCGACGATAGAGCGTGCCGATACCTACCTGGGCACGCTTGGCTATATCGTCGAGCGAAGCCTCAGCGCCACGTTCGAGAAACACTTCTTCCGCCGCTTCGAGGATGCGTTCCCGGTTGCGGGCTGCGTCCGCACGCAGCGGCGCTTCGTCGGTCGCGGAAAGCTTGCTCTTCATTTTGCCGTGATTTCTCTTGAAAAGTGGATGATGCCTCCATATACTAAGTGGAGCAATACTCCACTTAAGCAGAGGTAGATATGGCAAAGCGATTCGAAAACAAGATTGTGGCGATCACCGGCGGCACTGAAGGCATAGGCTTGGCAACTGCCCGGCTGTTCGCAAACGAAGGTGCGCGGGTCTATGTTACGGGTCGCAGGCAGGATCGACTTGACGAAGCAGTGAGGGAAATCGGCAACGGCGCCGTTGGCGTTCAGGGGGACGCCAGTAACCTCGCCGACATTGACCGGCTCTACGAGCGCATCCGGCGCGACTATGGCAAGCTCGATGTCGTTTTTGCAAACGCTGGCGTCTCTGAAAGCGAGCCGCGACCGCTGGGAATGATCGATGAGGACAGCTTCGACCATCTCTTCGGCCTGAACGTGCGTGGTGTGCTTTTCACCGTGCAGAAAGCCTTGCCACTGCTGTCGTCTGGCGGCGTTGTCGTCCTTAACGGCTCGGTTGCGGGCAGCAAAGGCTTTCCGGGCCAGTCGCTTTACAACGCGAGCAAAGCCGCGGTGCGCTCGTTCGCACGAAGCTGGACGAGCGACCTGAAGGAGCGAGGCATCCGCGTAAATGTGGTCTCGCCGAGCGGTACCGAGACACGCCCGATGCGTAGTTACCTCGACGCACGTCCGGGAGTCGAAGATGTGTTGAAGCAACTTGTGCCGATGGGGCGCCTGGGGCAGCCGGATGAGGTCGCGCGTGCCGTGCTTTTCCTGGCATCAAACGAAAGCAACTACATCGCGGGCGTCGAACTGTTCGTGGACGGTGGATCACTCGCGGTTTGAGCGCCAATGCACCGTTGCGTCGCTCTCGCCAGACATACACCGATTTCCGCAGCGGCTGAGCGACGGTATATACGTCCGTTTGTCTGCTTCCTGCGGACGCTCTAACCAGGATGACGATAGTCAACTCCTGGCCGGTTTCGCGCGGCTGGAGGAGCGCCCAAAAGCTGCCGCACGAACTCGCACCCAGTCCGTGCGGCATGCGCCGGTCCCGCCAGATTTCGGTCTGCTCGGAGATCTCCAGGTATCGTCAACTTCGAGCCCAAGGTACCGCACTGTACTTTACAGCTTGCTGTGGCCAGTACGGATGATCGCATTGGCAACGCGGATTCAACCGGTCGATGCAACGCAATGAACGCTGCGTGAGCAGCGGGAGTGTTGCAAATGAAACAGAGACGCCGGATCTACTACAGCGAGAGCCAGAAGAAGATAGTGGCGCGACGCCAACAGAAGGCCGACGATTGTTATTACCGATCCCGACCGTTCAAACAAATGCCAACTTGCTGAGGTCTGCGCAAGGCAGGCGCATATGATCGATGGGCAGGCGGCCAGTACAATCAATGCGAAGCTGCGGACAATGTAGCCCGATGGCGCCCGCGAGGCTCCATGGTGAATCGCGCACGTAGCGCGGTGGGCAATGCGATCGCATCACGGTCAGACTCCGGCACGGAGCGAGGTCGGCGATGCACGTCGTGAGTCACGAAAACCTGTTCGCGGCTCGGCACATCGAACCAATCCCGACGGGAAAATGAATCGCGCATGTCTTCGAGACCGCTTCGCCAGTGCTCCTGCATCGTGTCGACACGGAACTCGTAATCCTTGCAATGCCCCTCATAAGGCCTGCTTTTATAGATGAGGTGCACCACATTGATCGCGCTGCCATCGGCCGCTTCTTCAGCGAGACGAAAGAGCGGATCGGTCCTGCGCAGTTCGGCCGGCACGTGCGGGAGCAACTCCTTGATGAAACGCGCATGCTTCTGACGATCGGCGCAGTCCTGGCCATAAAGAAGAAGGACCCGCGGCTTTTTACCTTGGGTCTTTGTGTTTTTTCCGGCACTACGGACCGGATACGGGCCAATCAACGACGCCCTCGAAATGGGAGCCTGGCGCGGCCTGCCTATTTCATTGATTGCGCCAGCACGCGCTTGAGTTTCTCCAGATATTGCGTCCAACGACGCTGCGCTACCCGTGTTGGAGTGAGCAATACAGGTCCGGGAGGCAAAGCGCAATTTCCAGGGGTGGTTAGGGCGCCCCCGCATCCGACGGCGCATGCAAAGGGAAGAAGCGTGAGAACGGCGTAGCTCCTGGATTGGGCACGTCCCTTGAGTCACCAAGCTCGAATTCGGCTTCGTCGGAAGCTGCAACGCATTCTTGACTCCCTGCAGCCACAATCGCCGCGAATGTACAGCAGGCTAAAACGATTGTGGTATGGATCTGGAATCTCATGTCCTAGCCCCCATTCAGTTGCGTCGGATTCCTCATCAATTGTGAGAAGCCCGAAACGACGCGGCCACGACATGTGACGAGTCGACGTTGCCAGACCAGAGTGTGTCGAACTGCTCCTGCACGGAAGCGACCATCGCGGGTACCGGATGCAGGAGCCGAACCAGACGTGGACGCCAGCCGAACAAAGGATCCTGTGGCGCGGGCGAAGGCAATCGCACGACTACGGCCCAAAGCGCATTCTGTGCCGAGACCATCGCACAGAGCGTGGTGAGCAAATGGGTCAGCGCGGCATCGCCTTCGCCTGCGGAGAACTCGGCCAGCCGATCCCAGAGTGCAAAGACGCCATCATGGAGCGGTGGATTGGCGGAATCCGCGAATGGATGCATGTCGTCCCCGGGAAGAATGGGCGGATCCCCGATCTTCGGCGATCCTGGCATCGCCTGACAAGGGCCTTCGTGCGGAAGGCCTGTCGAGGGGGCGCGGCGTTTGTCAGCAGGCGCGCGGCATCCTTGCGCTCAGATGCCCTGTCGAGGGGAACGCAATGCTTAGAGCCGGGCACCGCCCGTCGCGTCGATCACCTGCCCCGTCGTCCAGCGTGCCTCATTCGATGCGAGGAAGGTGACGACGTCAGCCACATCGACAGGCTGGCCCACTCGTGAAAACACCGACATGGCCTCTGCGCCAGCACGTGCCTCCGGTACGTTGATCCACGCCGCATTCATGTCGGTCTCCGTCACACCCGGCATGACCGCATTCACCGTGATGCCGCGAGCGCCGAACTCAGGGGCCAGCGCCAGCGTCAGCGTTTCAATGGCACCTTTCGATGCGGCGTAGGCGGGATGCGTTGGAGCCGCGACACGCGTAAAGCCCGTCGAAACGTTGATAATTCGTCCATTGTCGCGGATGTGATCTGCAATAGCCTGAATCAGGAAGAATGGTGCCTTGAAGTTGATCGTCAGGACCTCGTCGAATACGGACTCACTCGTCTGAGACAGGGGGATGGCCGGTGCCACGCCAGCATTGTTGACGAGAATGTCCAGCCGCGGCTCGCCCGTGGCGGCGATCGCAGCTGCCTTGAACTGTTCCCAGAGACTGTCCGTTGCTTCCTTCCCGCGACTCAGGTCCGCTTCGATAGCGACGGCTTTCGATCCGAGAGCTTCGATTTCGCGGATGGTGGCGTTAGCCGCATCCTGATTGGCGCCGTAGTGCACGCCGACGAGCGCAGCCCCTTCTCTCGCAAAGGCCAGTGCTACAGCACGGCCGATGCCACGCGAGCCTCCAGTAATAAGGGCCACCTTGTTTGAAAGTTTTGCAGACATCGACCACTCCTTTCATGACTGAATTAGTAGTGATCGCTATAATATTAAGGTCAAAAGACCCTTGTCAACGAATTTTATAGGAATCGATATAAAAATGAGCGAACCCGCCCGGAAACGTGGCAGGCCGAGGTTGCTGGACCGCGACGTGGGACTCGATGTCGCCGCGCGGCTGTTCTGGGAGCGTGGATACGAGGGCACCTCGATCGCCGATCTGACCGAGGCCATGGGCATCCCGCCGCCGTCCCTCTACGCAACGTACGGCTCGAAGGAGGACCTTTACAGACAGGCGCTCGACCATGTCAGCGAGCGTGAAAACAAGGCAGCGCTGGAAGCGCTAGGCGGAAAGCTGCCGGCGCGCGATGCGATAGCGTTCTATCTGCACGACGCTGCGGAACGCTTTAGCGACCCGGGAAGGCCGCGCGGCTGCATGGTTTCGACTGCCGTTCTCCAACATGCCGAAAAGAGCGAGTCTGTCGCCCAGCTGGTCTCCGCGCGACGGGAGCTTGGGCTGCAGACCCTCAAGGCACGCTTCGACCGTGCCGTCGCCGAGGGCGAGCTTGCCCCGGATACCGACACCGAAGCGCTCGCACGCTTTTATGGCGCAGTGGTGCAAGGCATGTCGGCGCAAGCCTGTGATGGGGCATGCAGGGATACGCTGAAGCGGCTGGCTGATATTGCGATGTCTGCATGGCCTTCGCGTGCAGTTCATCGCCAGAACGCGGTTTCGTGAGAGAACCCGCTTTCACCAAACACGATCCAGCGCACTTATCGGTGTGCCATTCGTGATTTCCTTTGCCGTCTTCCCACGCTCGACCCGGACGATTGCCGGTAGCCACACACTATTCTTCGCGGCCGTCACTTCCGCGAGAATCGATACCGCGATTTCGGGCGGCGTACGGCTACCGATATAGATACCGGCCGGACCGCGTAGCCGTGCAAGTTGTGCGTCGCTCAGATCGAATTCTCTAAGCCGCTCTCGCCGCACAGCGTTATTGCGTCGCGAGCCAAGCGCGCCGACATAAAACGCGGGTGTCTTCAGCGCTTCCATCAGTGCGAGATCATCGAGTTTAGGATCGTGCGTGAGTGTAATGATTGCAGTGCGTTCGTCGGGTCTCATAGCCAGGACGGTATCGTCGGGCATTGTGCGCACGAGCGTCGTGCCGGGCACATCCCATGTGTGCACGTACTCTTCGCGTGGGTCGCACACCACCACCTGATAGTCGAGCCCTGTCGCAACCTGGCATAAGTAGCGCGATAGCTGTCCCGCGCCAATAACGAGCATACGGTAACGGGGCCCGTGAATCGTCGTCAGACGTGTCTCGTTGAAGTACACACCTTCAGTCGTCCTCGCTGGCCCAAGTGTGACTGCACCCGTTGTCATGTCTAGCGTGCGCGCTACCAGTTCGCCGCGACTGAGCGCTTCGTGCAGGGCCGGAATACCGCTTTGCCGGATAATCGGCTCAAGCACGAGTTGCATCGTGCCGCCGCAAGGCAACCCGAACCGACGCGCCTCCTCGGTGCTAATGCCATATTCGACCACTTCCGGCGTCCTTTGCGCGACGCCGTATCGACGCACACGGTCGATGAGATCATCTTCGATGCAGCCGCCCGAAATGGAGCCCACCACGTAACCGTCGTCGCGCAGGACAAGCATCGCCCCCTCCGGGCGAGGCGCCGAGCCCCAAGTCTTCACCACCGTCACGAGCAGCATTCGGTGGCCTGCATCAAGCCAGCGCATCGTAGCTTCCAGCACCTCGAAATCGACACTGTTCATGCTCACATTCTCCTTCGGTACGCAGTCAAGTTGCGTCATGCACATGCACCTACTGACTGCCGAACGGCGTCTTGACCGTCAGCCTGTTGGTCACGGACCTCACGCCAGGAACGCCTTGCGCGATCTCCGTCATCTCACCGATTTGTGAGGCATCAACCACCGTCCCGTCGAGCGCCACCGCGCCGCGCTTCACCACCACGCTGATGGTGCCCGCGTTGATCTCCTTGTGCTGCGCGATCGCCGCGTAGACCTTGCGGCGCAGCGCAAAATTGTCCTTCCGGCTACTCGTCTGCGTCATGCTGCCGGAGGCTTCGGTCGCTGTGCCTTTCGACACGGTGTGCACTTCGCTCTCGCTGGCCTGCGCCCAGACGTGAATGGAGGTTGATCCAACCAGTAACCCGACAGCGATTACCAGTGCTCTGCTTGTCTTCATTGAATGCTCCGCTCAGCCACGGTGGGATCAGAAGGTGTGCCGAATGCCTATCATCGCGGCGGTGCTAGAGGTGCCCTCAGGAACCGGCGCGGCATAGGCGATTGTCTGGCTCATCTTGCCCCGGTTATTGACATGGCCAACCTGTACGTAGGCGATGGTGGCCCTGGACAAGCCGTATTCAGCACCCACCGCGTATAAATCCGATTGACTGGATGCCACGTTGCGATCCTTCAGGTAATAGAAGCCCGAGGTGACCTTGAGAGCAGAAGTGAACCTGTAGCCGAGCCCCCCGGAAATCATCTCGATGTCGGCCTGACCGCTGTTCGCCGGATCCTTGCCGATGCTGTATGACGTCGATACTGACAAGTCGTGGAACGTGTACATCGCGCCGAAATAGTAAAATCGATTGTTATCGCGTCCCGTGGACGGTGCCGTGATGATCGCGCCCGTGGCTGTCGTCGTGAAGGGATTGCTGTCGTGGCCGTTGTAGTAAACAGCCGAGAGGTTCAGGCCGTAGTTCGAATACCTGAGCACTGCGGACTCGCGCGTGCCACCCTGGAATTGACCGGCGACGCCGCCCGGCGCATATTCGAGTCCCAGCGATATGCCGTGAAACTTCGGCGACTGGTAAACAATCGCGTTGGAGTCGTACAGCGCACCGATCGCTCCGTTTGTACTGGTGCCCTGCCAGCCTGCGGCCTGATTCATGCCAAGCCATGCGGTGAGGATACTGCCGAAGAATTGCGCACCCCGTACGTCGGTGTCGGCCATCGCAAATATCATTGGCACAAACTGACGGCCCGCGTCGAGCGAGCCGAAAGGACCAGAGATGCCTAACGTCGCTTGCTGGTTGAAGATTGCGCTGGAGCCCGGTGTGTCGGACAGCCCGAACTTCCCGCTGGTACTGGTGAATGCTCCCTGGAGCCTGAAGTTGACCTTGTAACCACCGCCAATGTCTTCAACGCCCTTGAGCCCCCAGAAACTGGTGAAAATCCCTGCGTCCTTGAGTTCGTACGCGTGCCCGAGATTCACCTTCGACTGGAAATTCGGCGCATTCGCGCTTTGATACAGCAATCCCGTGTCGACGGCGCCATACAGCGTCACCGACGATTGCGCGTGTGCCGCGACCGTCCACGCAGAGAGCGTCGAGGCAACGATCACTTTCGATTTCATGTTGTCTCCAATGTCATATTTTTTGGCGGATGCGTGCCACGCTTCGAACTTCCGCGTGGTCTTTTCAGCCAGTTTCTGGCCCAAAAAATACAGCGGCCAATCCCATTCCGAAAACGGTTGCGAGAGTGATTCCCACCACACGGAATCCCAGACTTTCCGACGCAAACGACACGACCAACGGTCCAAGCGCGGTAAAGAGACGTGCCATATTCCAGGCGAAGCCTTGTCCTGTGGCGCGAACATGGAGCGGAAAAAGCTCAGTCAGGTACAGAGCGACGATCCCAAATCCGCCCATTGCGAAAAACCCGAATCCAAGCATCGCGAAATAAAACGTCCCCAGTGTTTTCGACCCTCCAAAAAGGGCAACGACTGCAATCCAGGCGCCAGCGCAAAACACCGCGTAGACGATCCGTCTGGAAACACGCGGTATCAGACTGACGAGGAGCAGAATCGAGGCGTATCCAAGTACCGCGCCGGCGTTGGTCGCCATGAAAGCGATGCCCGTCTGTCTCGTGAATTCCGCGTTGCCGGCGGATGGGAAGAACTCTCTCAGCAATGTGGGGAAGAGGATGGATGCGCCCCAGCCACCAATCATCATTGCCGAGGCAATGAGCGTTCCAACTATGGTTCGACGGCGCAACTGGCTGCCAAATATCTCCGATATCGAGCCCATTTTCGGACCCGCATGACGCATTGCGGCCGCACGTGACTGCTCCCAACGCGCCGATTCCGGGGTGATGAACCGTAGGCCAAGGCTCGCGACTGCCGGTGCCGCCCCCACGCCAAGCACCCAACGCCATCCAGCGCCTGAAAGCAGGATCGCAAGCGCGGAGGCCGCAACCAGCCCTGCCACATTGGCAACCTGCATCACCTGAATGGCCTTCGCCCTGTGTTTTTCCGGCCAGGTCTCCACGACTAGCGCGGCGCCGGCGGCCCACTCTCCTCCGATGCCAAAGCCCGCCAGCATCTGAAACACAAGGAGCTGATGCCAGTCCCGCGCGAAGGCACCGGCGGCCGTGAATACCGAGTAGATCAACATCGTGCCGAGCATCACTCGGGCTCGCCCAAACCGGTCTGCCACGATACCGAACAGAATCCCGCCGATGCCCCAGCAAAGCAGCTTCGCGCCGACAATGAACCCTCCGATCCGCATGACGCTGCCCTGTGAGGCCCCGAGCAGGTCGTGAAGGGCCGGAACCATGATCATGGTGAACAGGTAGAGATCCATCGCGTCGAACATCCACCCCACAAACGCGGACGCAAGCACAATCCAGGCGGCCTTGCCCACGACAGAAACACTGACGTTGCTCCCGTGGTCCGTCGACTCAAAAAGAGTCGATTTCGTTTCCATCTTCCCGTCTCCTGATTTGTACTACTTACGATTTGACAAACACTTTCCATCAATTCGATGGCATCGCGTGTCGGGCATGACAAGGCTCAGTAGAAGCTGCTGCCGTTTGCCGACCTGACCAAACTGAACAGAAACCTCAACGAAGAGAGCTATGACGAACGCGGTCTGGCAAACCACTGCCTGCACTTCGAAACCATCGTTTTCCACAACAAACCAAGCACGGAAATCTCGTTCGTTGAGCCCGCAGCGTTGTCACGGCGCGTTGCCGCGACGGGTTCTCTTTCTCCAGTGGATGTTGAAGCGAACGCGTCTGTGCCGACCAAGGGCACCCCTGTTTCAGCCTGCCGGTCCGCAAGTTTCTCCAGCAAATTAGCCGCGAATTGACGGACCATCTGTTCCGAAACGGCGTTGATGATTCCAACTCCGCGGCCATACTGCGCCACCTGCCCCGCCATCTGCACGCTGGTGCGAACGTCAACCTGAGTGCCGGCGGCTTCACTGAGGCGCGCTAGAGAGAACGTGGTCACCGTATTGGCCGATCCCCGGTTTTTGGTCTCCTGCCATGTAGCTTCGACGCTCGCCGTATACGCGTCTGCCACCGGGGCGCTCAATTTGACGGTACCGGCGAATTCCATCGCGATTGGACCCAGCTTGACGCGAATCAACCCCTTGTACGAATCTTTGCCGAGTGTGTCCGTGAGCGTCGCACCGGGAAAGCAGGACACCACCAGCGGGACGTCGAGTAGTGCGTTCCAGGCGTTCTCGATAGTCGAGTCGACTGCAAAGCGATTTACGATTTCCATACTTCCCCACCTTCATCCGTGTATTTCTCGAACAGGTCTAATAAAACTTCCGCGTACGCTTCGGGCGTATCAACACATGCGAGGTGCGCGGCAGCGCCCAGCGTTCGCTCCTTCGCGCCCGGGATTCCTTGTGCCAACTTCGCCGATACGGCTCTGGGTATGCTCATGTCGAGTTCGGCGTTCAGCACGAGCGTCGGCACCTCGATGTTGCGCAAAAGACCGGACACGTCATCCGTGGAAATGGCGCGCAATATTTCCAGGTAATCCGTTGAAGCCATCGCCGCAATCTGCTGGGCAAGTCGCTCCCGCTTCGGATACGCGGTGTTCCTGTGGAGGGTCTGCTCCACGTACATGCGCGCAAAGAGATGCATAGGCAGTTTTTTCAACATCCCTTCGGCTGCGGCGAGCCGCTTTTCCATCGCGGGTCCTGAAACGCCTGCGTAAGCGCTCGACAAGACCATGACAGCAACGCGTCGACCCAACTTCGAGGCAACGCGTACCGCAGTCAGTCCCCCCATCGAGATGCCCACCAGGCCAAAACAATCGAGACCAATGGCCTCCGCCACTGCGACGACGTCGTTGGCAACAGCGTCTGCATTCCACGCGCTTCGCTTCGTCGAGTCGCCATGACCTCGTGCATCTATTGCTACCACTCTATATTTCGCGGTGAGTGCGAGCAGAATATCGTCCCACAGCGCGCTCGATGTGCCGAGACTATGGAGCAAAACGACCGCAGGCCCGCTACCGATGTCGATATAGGCAATGCGCTCGCCGTCGACGCTCAGAAACCGCTTGTCGTGGGACGGCACGAACGGCGCTGTCACGTCGAGGCGAGCCGCAATCGATTCCGCCAGAACGTCGGCGGCAAGCGTGGCAAGCTTGGGCGAATGCGGACCGGCCGATTCGCGCAGGAAGGTCTTGACTCCACGTAATGCCTGCGGAGCCCGGCTGTTCATGAAAGCAATGAACTCGTCCTGCGCCTTGTCCAGTTCCCAGGGAGCGACTATGTCGCCGATAAGCCCATACTCCAGAGCGGTCGTCGCGTCGATGGGCCGGCCCGTCAAAACCAGACGCGAAATCGCCTTCACATGGATACGCGCGATGAGCACGGACATCAGCAGTGCAGGCGCAAACTGCTTCTCCAGTTCGTTGGCTTCGAACTGGCTACGCACGTCGGCGACTGCATAGTCGCACGCTGCAACGATTGCGCAACCCATACCCGAAGCGAGCCCTTTGACGAAACAGGCAACCGGTACCGCACTCGAACGGATTGCCTCATAGAGCGCGAGAATGGGCGCCGCCCCGCGCTCCTTGATTGCTGGGCGTGGATCTTCCATTGGGGAAAGTGCCGGCGGTGGCGATGCGGCCCGGCCTGTGCAGAAGTTCTCGCCCTCTCCGGACAACACGATTGCCACGGTGCTCTCGGGAGGATCGCTGATCACCTCTGTGAGCGCTCGCAACATTGCATCATCCAGTTCGTTCCTGCCGTCAGCGCTGTTCAGGGCGATATGCAGAACATGACCCTTCATCTTCAGCAGAAGCTTTTCATGCATTCCGATCTCCACGTTCATCGCGATTTCACGCCGGGTGATGGCATGCCCGGTACAAACTGCCGAACGACCCCCTGGTTCTGAAGTGTCCTCAGTTCTTCGATATCCAGGCCGATGTACTCTCCAAGCACGTCGTTCGTATGCTCCCCTAGATGGGGTGGGTAACTCGCACCGACAGGCCCTGATGTATCAAGCTTGATTGGATTGCCGGGCACGCGCACATGAGATCCCGCTCGACTGCGAAGCTCGATGAGCATGTCTCTGTGCGCGACCTGAGAGGCGTTCAGTGCTTTATCCACTGTCTTGACCAGAGCGGCCGGAATCGAGGCCGAATTCAGCGAATCGAGCCAACTCTGCGCTGGTTCGGACCGGAAGCGCGCCTCCAGTGTTTCCCATAGCGCCACCTTGTTTGCCAGGCGTTCGGCCGGATCCTTGAATCTCGGGTCGTGCACAAGGTGAGGCAAACCGACTGCCTTGCACAGGTCGGCCCACATACGTTCGGTGTTGGCGGTCACGACCAGTGAAACGCCGTCGCCACATTCGAACGCGCGGTAAGTCGGTATCGAATCGTGGCCTCGTCCCTGTGGTTCCGGCACTTCGCCCGACAGCAGGTAATAGGCGCCCTGATAACAAAGCATCGCGATTTGCGCATCGAGCATCGATACATCAACGAACCGTCCTTCGCCGGTAGTTTGGCGCTCGACCAGCGCAGCCAGTATGCCCATTACGCCATACATGCCGGCCGCAAGGTCGCCGATCGGAATGCCAGCGCGAACGGGCGCCCGCCCGGGCTCTCCGGTCAGACTCATGCCCCCCGACATCGCCTGCACGATCATGTCGTAAGCGGGAAGATCCCTGTCCGGGCCGGTCTGTCCGAAGCCGCTGATACTGCAATAGACGAGTCGCGGATTGCGCGCGCGAAGCTCCGCTTGACCGAGCCCGAGCCGCTCCATCACACCGGGGCGATTGTTCTCAACGAGGACATCTGAATGCGCCGCCAGCTCCCGAACGAGTTCCGCTCCCCTCTCCGTCTTGAGGTCAATGACAACACTCTTCTTGTTGCGATTGACCGCGAGATAGTAGGCGCTGTCCCCCTCTACGAAATGGGGAGGCACGCCGCGTGAAAGTTCGCCCGCCGGCGGCTCGATCTTGATGATCTCAGCACCGAGGTCACCGAGGATTTGCGTTCCGAAAGGTCCCGACAGGAACTGCGTGAGGTCCAGAACCCTCACTCCGCTCAGCGGACCAGTTTTTCCAGAGTCCATTTCGTTATCCTGCAAATTCTTCGTTCGAGGTGTGTCGGGGGGCGACGTCGCTGTAGGCGCCGGCGGCATGCAGACGATCAAAGATCATTTCAGGCAGCACGGGAGTTTCGTCGAAACGGATAGACCAATGGCTCAGCGCATCCTCAATGGCACTGACAATCGCGGCGGATGCAGGAATCGTCCCGCTCTCCCCGGCGCCTTTGACGCCAAGAGGGTTGTTCGGCGAGGGGGAAACGAGATGCGCCATCGCGATGCGGGATGGCATGTCGAGCGCGCCTGGCAGCGGAAACTCGGCGAAATTCGTCGCGAGCGGCTGGGCATTCTCGTCGTAGGCGTGGCGCTCGAGCAGCGTATTGCCGATCCCATGGGAAATCGCGCCAATCACTTGCCCCTCGACGAGCATCGGATTGATCACGTTCCCGCAATCGTGCGCAACGCCATAACACAGGACCTTCACGTAGCCAGTCCCGATATCCACCTCGACTTCCGCGAACGCCGTTCCGTTGGCGTAGACACTGGCTTTCGGGGAGAAATAATGCGTGACGGTCATGCCTGCATCCAGCCCGTCAGGAAGCGTGAACCCAGGTATCCCGTAAGACATTTGAGCGATTTTCCCGAGCGGCAACGCCCTTTCTGGCTGACCTCGCACGCGTACGACGCCACGCGCGATCTCGATCTGATCCAGCGGAACGCGAAGGGCGTTCGCAGCCAGCGCCCTGATTTTTCCGGCGAGCTTGCCGCATGCGATATGAACGGCATTTCCGGCGTTGACGGTGATCCGGCTCGCGAATGTCCCGATGCCCATTGCAAGCTTGGCCGTATCGCCGACGACTACCGTGATGGCATCCATCCCGACACCGAGCTGATCGGCCGCTATCTGGGCAAAGATGGTTTTCATTCCTTGCCCCTGCGCGCCGGCGCCACCGACGTCCAGATGTATGCGTCCGTCGTTTTGCAGCGTGACTTCCGCCCCTTCATAAGGACCGAGACCGCAACCTTCGACGTAGTTGGCAAAGCCGATCCCGAGATACCGTTGCTGCGTGCGCGCGTCCTCCTGACGGGCGCGAAACGCGTCCAGACCGGCAAGCTCGACCGCCTTTTCCTGAGTCTCCGGATAGTCTCCGGAGTCATACACCATCTGCGAACCGTCGCGGAATATCAGGCCGGTTTTGTACGGCAGCTGTTCCGGCTGCACGAAATTGCGGCGTCGAATTTCCAGGCGGGTGAGGCCGAGCTGGTCGGCTGCCGCATCGAGCATCCGCTCCATCGCGAATACCGCTTTAGGCCGTCCCGCGCCACGCACCGGCGTGGTCGGCACCATGTTCGTGCACGCGACTTTCAGCTTCACGTCGAATGCCGGGACGACATACGGACCCAGCGACGAGGTCACCGCGATGATCGGCACGACAATGCCCCACGGCACGTACGCACCGTTATCGTGGACCACGGAGCCGCGCACGCCGAGGATCTTTCCGTCCTTGTCGAGCGCCATCTCGAGATCCCACAGTTGATCGCGCTCCTGGGTAATGCACAGGAAGTGCTCGCGCCGATCTTCGGTCCACTTGACCGGCACACCTAGCCTGAGTGCCGCGGAGGCCACGACGAACTCTTCCGGATAGGCGATACCCTTGGGACCGAAAGCCCCTCCGACGTCCGGCATGATGACCCGGATCTTCGCTTCGTCGTAGCGGAGCGCTTGCGCGAGAAGACGTCTTTCGAGGTGCGGCGCCTGGCCTGAATTCCAGACGGTCAGATCGCCGGTGCCGCCATCGAGCCGCGCGAGGGTCGCGCGGCACTCCATCGGGTGCGCCGTTCCGCGATGATGCAATATCTCACGCTTGACCACGTGCGCTGCGCTCGCAAAGGCCGAGTCAACTTCGCCAAACGCAAACGGCATGTCGAGCAGGAGGTTTGTCGGAACGTCGCTGTGAGCCCGCGGCGCATCCGGGTCGAATATCTTCCTGATGTCGCCGGCAACAGGCAGCACCTCGAAATCGATCTGCACCAGGTTAGCGGCGTCTTCCGCGATGTACCGGCTTTCGGCGAGGACAACAGCAACCGCCTCGCCGACGTAGCACACCTCGTCCGCAGCCAGCGGCGACCACATGCGCGGCTCATTGAGCATGTGAGTGGGAGCGAGGACAGGCAATGGCCGCCGAAGCGCTTCATCCAGGTCGGCGGATGTCCAGACATGCTGTACGCCCGGTACAGCCTTTGCTGCTTGCGTATCGACGTGCCGGATGCGGGCGTGCGCGTGCGACGATCGCACGAAACAGCAGTGCAACGTTCCAGCAAGGTGGATATCGTCGACGAATTGCCCCTCGCCCTTGAGCAGCGCGGGGTCTTCCGTGCGCTTGACCGGTTTGCCGACATATCGCGCGCCTACGGCCGAATCCAAAGGGGAATCGCTGTTTTTTGAGTGTGCGGTAACCAGTCCGAAAACGCGATCGGGCTCGCCGCGCATTCGGGCGGCCGCGAGCAGCGCCGCTTCGACAATGGCCTGATAGCCTGTGCAGCGACAGATGTTCCCGCTGATCGCATCGCGAACTTCCGCCTCGGACGGGTCGGGGTTGGCCTCCAGAAACTCCGTGAGCGTGGTCAACATGCCTGGTGTGCAGTATCCGCACTGCAACGCATGGCGATCCTGAAACGCCTGCTGCAGGATGCCGAGCGAGCCGTCAGTATTCGTCAGCCCCTCTACGGTTGTGACCTTCCGCCCGTCGACCTGACCACAAAGCTGAAGACATGAGCGCATGGACCGTCCATCCACCAGTACCGTGCATGCCCCGCAAACACCATGCTCACAGCCATAATGCGTGCCTGTCTTGCCAAGCTCGTGACGAAGAAAATCGCCGAGCGTCACTCTGGGGTCGATGTCGCAGGTCATTGCCTGTCCGTTCAGTTCGAAGGCAATCCTTCGCTGTTCTACGAATTCGATTCTCTGATCCATGATTCCCTCAGCTTGCGTTCAATGCGCGAGCGAACGCGCGCCCAAGCGCACGCTCGGTCACGGTGCACGCGAGGCGTTTCCGATATGCGCCACTGGCACTCGTGTCGCCAATGGCATCAATCCAGCTTGCTCTGCTGGCTGCTACCTTTGCGAGACCGTCGCTGGGCTGCAGCCCCTGGAGGACGTCGTCAAGCTGCAGACGACAAGGTTTGCCGCCCATCCCGCACAGGACGACGTCAGCACGGCCGATAGCGCGATTTGCGTCGACGGACACCATGGCCGCGGCGCCGACGATTGCGAAGTCCCCATGCCTGCGCGCGAATTCCTCGAACGCATATCCGTGCGGCTCGTTCCAGATGCGAAGGCGAATTTGCGTCACCATTTCGTCCGATTCGATCGAAGTCGTCATGAAGCCGCACGCGAACTCATGAAATGGGATACGCCGCTCTCCGCGGGGTCCCACAGCGACGATGGTCGCATTGAAGATTTCGGCGAGTGCGGGCTGCTCCGAGGCCGGGTCGAGGTTGCAAACGCTTCCGACAAAAGTGCCCCGATTTCGCGTCTGAATATGACCGACCAATCGATACGCCTCGACCATCAGCGGTGCGTATTGATGAATCAGAGGAGAGTGCTCGATATCCCGCTGGCGAACCAGTGCGCCGATGCAGACCTCGCCGCCTTCCAACGCTATCTCGTTGAGGCCGGGTATCGCGTTCAAGTCGATCAGATGGTCCACATACGCGTAACGCATGGCCAGCATCGGCATCAGCGTCTGCCCGCCAGCGATGAGGCGTGCGTTGTCCAGCGTGGCAAGTAGCTCGACAGCACGCGCCACGCTTTCCGGGCGGTGCCAGGTAAAGGGTGCTGATTTCACTTCTCACCTTCCAAGAATGTGTATTGCGCAGGCACCGTGATCGAAGCCGTAGGTACCTCCGCCGGTGATGTGCGCCAGCCCGATTCGCGGACCGCGCGACTTGTCTTTCGCTACCTGCCGTGCGCCGCAGCGACCCTGCAACTGACGGGTTATTTCGACGATCTGCGCGATTCCCGACGCGCCAAGCGGATGGCCCCTGCAGAGCAGACCGCCGGACGGGTTGAACGGAATCCGCCCGTTCAGCGACGTTTGACCTTCTCTGATCAAACCCGCCCCCTCTCCGTGGCGGGCAAAACCCAGTGCTTCGTAGTACAGCAATTCGGCAATGGTGAAGGCATCGTGACACTCGACGAGATCGATGTCGGAAGGGCCGATGCCGCAGGATTCGTAGGTTTCGTTCGCACAACGCATCGTGACCTCGGGAGTCGTCATATCCCTGCCTCCCTGCATGTAACGGCCCGACGTCAGATGGGACGCAAGAATCGTCACGGCGCCTTGCCGATTCGCAATGGCAAGGCCGGAGGCCGCAAGTACCACCGCCGATGCGCCGTCGCCCAGCGGGCAGCACTGATGCAACGTCAGCGGCGAGGCCACCTGTCGGCTGCCGAGCACCTCATCCACCGAAATGGTGCTGCGGATCTGTGCATAGGGGTTGAGCGCACCATTCGCCCTGGCCTTGACCGCGATCTGCGCGAGATCGCGAGGCGATAAATCGAATTCGTGCATGTATCGCTGTGCGCGCATTGCGTACAGCGCCGGCATCGTCAATCCGTTCGCCGCCTCGACATCCTCATCGCCCAGGTCAAGCGGGCCGCCCCCGAGACGAGTCAATTGCTCTGCTCCGACCACGACGGCACAATCCACCGCCCCCGCGGCAATCGCGAGCCAGGCGTGCCGAAATGCGCTCGCTGACGACGAGCAGGCATTTTCGAAATTCGCCGCTTCGATGCCGGTCAGCCCCGTCTCCCGTGCGATACGTTGGGCGGCCAATGGACCACCGGATACTGTTCCGCAATACATGGCGCCGATGCGCGATCGATCGATTCCAGCTTCGTCAAGTGCTTCGATGACCGCTGGCGCGGCGAGTTGTGGAAGACTCACTTCCGGGAAACGCCCAAAGCGAACCATGCCTGTGCCAACGACGCTCACGCTCCTCAAACCGTTCGTCACGCTCATGAACTTGCCTGCCCGGAAACTTCGCCGGGCGCGGCAAAGAAGTAGATGAACTGGCTCGCTCGTTTGTTTGCTGGTTTCACTCGCAATTCGAGTTGCTGCCCCGTCTGGACAGCGCCAACCTCCATTTCGATGCGCCCGAAAACCCTCAGGCCGTCACTAAAGTCCACATAACCGACGGTATAGGGCGTGTCGACGCCCCTTGGTCCCATATGCACCACGCTGTGGCAGTAGAGGGTGCCGATTGCCGGCAACGGCAACGCAACGAAGTCACGACCGCCGCAGTGCGGGCACACGGTGAGTACCGGATAGATCGGCGCTTCGCAACCGGAGCACTTCGCCCCGAGTAATGACCAACCCTTCCCGCCTCTAACAACCGAGGCTGTGCCTAATCGTCTGAAACCGTTCACGCTGGCTCCCATTTCTGTTTGAGCTTCATGGTGTAGTGTGTATTACACTATAGTACTAAGCGGCAGCGAGAAAGGTAGGGAAAACCCGGCACTGCCGATGCGTCCGATTCCGAAAGACGTTCCGCAGTCTCGCTTGCTGGCGATTTTTGCCAACGGGGGGCAGAATGCCTTCCAGACCGATAGTTTTGGAGCTCGTGAGTGGAAATAGCGAAGGCAGGAAGAAAGAAGCCCATCTCGCGGGGAGAGGCTTCCTCGAAGGACGGCGTAGAGGGATATCAGCAGCGCGTTAGCAGGGAAAAGCGCGCGCTGATCCTGGAGGTTGCGATCGCAACGTTCCTGGAAAGCGGATACGACGCGGCCACGATGGATTCCATTGGCGATCGCGCGACAGTGTCATACGCGACCCTGTACAAACATTTTCCCAGCAAGGAAACGCTATTCGTCGAAGCGGTGGACCATTTGATCCATCAGCTATTCTCAAGCTGGAAAGATCACGTCGTGCCCGACGACGTCGAACCCGGCCTGCGCGAAATTGGACGCGCATTCTGCGAACTCGTTTCGGATGCGCGTTTGATTTCCGCGATGCGCCTGATCATTGGGCAAGTGCGAAACTTTCCCGCCGTGGGCGCCCGCTTTCAGCTTGCGAAGCATTTATTCAGCGATATTACGGACGCCTGGTTGCAAAGGCGCGTTGACGAAGACGAGTTGCGTGTTGCCGACGTGCAGCTCGCACGCGCAGAGTTCATTGGCATGCTGGGCGAAACCGTTTTTTATCCTCGCCTGATGCAAACCGATTACGCCCTATCCGACGATCACGTAGAACGCATCGTCGAGAGCGCCATTTGCACTTTCCTGGCGCGATATCGAGTGCAATGAATCGCATCGCAGCGATCCCGCCGCGTCCCTCCCGCTGCGGGGTCTACCAGACAACAATCGCAGCCGCAACTGCGACGAGACCCACATGAGCGATTCCAATGACATTCGCTTCCTGCTGACCATACAGGAAGCGGGCAGCCTCATTGCGGCAGCGAGAAAGCTTGGGCTTTCGCCGCCAGCGATCACGCAGCGGTTGCAGCAGATCGAAAGAAAGCTCGATCTCCGTCTCGTCGACCGCACCGCTCGCCGCTTACGGTTCACGGAAGAGGGAATGCTGCTGTGTCAACGCGGCGCGCGCCTGGTGACACAGTTCGACACGCTGTTCGAGGATTTGCGCGCACGCCGCGGCGGGCTCGTCGGCACCGTGAGGGTTCGCGCGCCACTAGGTTTCGGGCGGCGCTATCTCGCTTCCGTCGTATCCGGCTTCCAGCAAGGCAACCCCGACGTCGACATCGAGTTGACGCTCACCGATCAACCATTGATTGAGTCGGCCGACCGCTATGACATCGTGGTTCACATCGGCGAACTGCCTGCGTCCAATATGATCGGCTACGCGATTGCGCCGAATGCACGTTTCGTGTGTGCATCCCCCGCGTTTCTGAAGCGCTTTCCGAAGCCGGAAACCCCTGACGACCTGGCGCAACTGCCATGTATCGTGCTGCGAGAGAACAACGAAGATGCATCGCTCTGGCGATTCCGCAAGGGCCGCACGGCGCGCAGCATCCGCGTGTCGTCGAAGTTGAGCTGTAACGATGGCGAGGTGATTCGCCAATGGGCGTGTGAGGGCCGCGGCGTCATTCTCCGCTCGGAATGGGACGTTGCCGGCGATATCGCGAAGGGAAACCTCGTGCGACTGCTCCCTGCATGGAAGACGCACGACGCCGATGTGATCGCGCTCACCAACAGTCGCGCCGGCTTGCCCACCCGCACCCGGCAATTCATGCAATATCTGCAGGCACAGTTTCGGCCACAGCCGCCGTGGCGAAGCCAGGCGACGCCTCGAAAGACATTCAATCTTTCTGAATGATTGATTTCGTCCGACTGAATTCCCGGCGCCTGGTCGAACTCTATACTTGATGCCATGAACGAACCGCATGGAGGCCTCGCTCATGAGCAATCCATCTGTACCGACCGGCTATCCGAAGGCGGTCCTCTTCGATCTCCTGACTGCACTGCTCGACTCGTGGACGCTCTGGAACCGTTGCGCAGGCTCGGAACAGGCGGGGCGTGCGTGGCGCGCCGAGTATTTGCGTCTAACCTACGGGTGCGGGCGCTATGTCGCTTACGAACAGCTGGTAAAGGAATCCGCGGCGCACGTGGGCTTGCCCGAATCCGCCGCACTCGCGCTTGAGGCAGACTGGCTTCAGCTGACCCCGTGGAGCGGTGCTGTCGAGGCATTGCAACAACTTCAATCGCGTTGCAAGATCGCCATCATAACCAACTGCTCGATACGACTTGGCCGCCAGGCGGCAGGAATCATTCCCGTCAAATGGGATGCGGTGATCACCGCCGAAGAAGCCGGAACCTACAAACCCGACCCGAGGCCCTATCGCCTGGCGCTCGACGTGCTCGGCGTGACGCCTTCAGAGGCCGTCTTCGTCGCCGGATCGAGCTACGACATGTTCGGCACCGCCTCGGTCGGCTTGCGGACTTATTGGCACAACAGGGTTGCCCTGCCATTGGTAGAAGGTGCGCCGCCTCCTGAAATCGAGGCGCCGACACTGGAAGCACTCGTGCCCTGGTGCAGCCGGTTTGACGCTTCGACGCACAACAACCTGCCCGTCTGAAATCATGAAACTTGATGAACTCGATACCCCTGCGGCGCTGGTCGATATCCCGCGGATGAACAGGAATATTGCGCGCATGCAGTCGCGCATGAACGCGCTCGGCGTGAGGTTTCGCCCGCACGTGAAAACGACCAAATGTCTGGAGGTCGTGCGGGCGCAATTGGCAGCCGGCGCGAACGGCATCACGGTATCGACGCTGAAAGAAGCGGAAGCGTTCTTTGCGGCTGGCGTGACCGATATTCTCTATGCGGTCAGTATCGCGCCGTCGAAGCTGCCTAGAGCGATGGCGCTCAGACAACGGGGCTGCGATCTGAAGCTGGTGGTGGATAACACGCGCGCAGCGGTAGAGGTTGCGAAGTTTTGCGCCGGACAGCAGGAAGCCTTCGAAGTCTGGATCGAGGTGGATACAGATGGGCATCGCTCAGGGATCGCACCGGAGCAGGATGCGTTGCTGGAGGTCGGGCGCATCCTGCACGACAGCGGCGTCAAGCTTGGCGGCGTGATGACGCACGCGGGATCCAGCTACGAGCTTCACACGCCTGACGCGCTGTCTGCGCTCGCCGAGCAGGAACGCTCGGGCTGTGTTCGCGCAGCGCAACGGCTGCGTGACGCGGGCCTCCCTTGTGACGCGGTGAGCGTCGGTTCGACACCCACCGCGTTGTCCGCCGGGAAACTCGATGGCGTATCCGAGGTGCGCGCGGGTGTTTACGTCTTTTTTGATCTCGTGATGCGCAACATCGGCGTATGCTCAGCCGATGACATCGCTTTGAGCGTGCTCACGACGGTCATCGGCCATCAGCCGGAAAAAGACTGGGTGATTGTGGACGCAGGCTGGATGGCGATGAGCCGCGACCGCGGGACGTCGCGGCAGACGGAAGATTTCGGATATGGTCTGCCCTGCAGCCTCGATGGCACGCCTTTGACCGACTGGGTTTTGAGCGGCGCAAACCAGGAGCACGGCATTCTGTCGCCCGCTCATGAGACGCAGCAAACAACGAGCCTGGCGACACGCTTTCCGATCGGAACGAAGCTGCGTATCCTGCCCAATCATGCCTGCGCGACGGGTACGCAGTTCCCGGAGTATCACGCGCTATCCGCAGATGGCGATACAACCGTATGGAGCCGCTTTCATGGCTGGTAACGAATCGGGCACGCGATTGCCGCGCACGGAAAACCCGGTGAACCTGCGTCCCCCGGGGGGCCACTATAGTCACGTGGCGATCGCAAACGGACTGGTATTCGTGTCCGGTCAGTTGCCGATCGACGCGCAGGGCCAAAAGCTGACGGACGCGTCGTTCGAGGTGCAGGCAGAGCAGGTGCTGGCGAATCTCAAGGTCGCGCTAGAAGGCGCAGGCAGCAGCATCGCGCAACTGGTACAGGTTCGCGTCTATCTCGACGATATCGAGCATTGGCCGAGTTTCAATCAGATCTACGCGGATTGGGCGGGCGAGACGCGGCCGGCACGCACAATTGTGCCGACGGGGCCGCTCCACTTCGGCTTCAAGATCGAGATCGAAGCGACGGCAGTGCTGTAGGTTGCTTGTGGTTGCTTGTGCTCATGGCACGAATCGCGCGAGCCGGCCGGGAAGCTGGCCTCCGGGCGCGAGTGTGACTAACTGAGCAGGCTCGATCGGATGGCCGGTATGTGAAGGCGGATTCAACCGGCCACTCGGCCCGGATCATGACCGGTTCCCCATGCGGCGGTTCTTCGAGACACCCAGTTGGGCACCAGGCGGCCGCTTCAGCATGGCTGCCTGGCCGTTCCCGGTCAGTAGCGTTTTTTCGGCGGCAACGACCGTTTGACCAGCTTGCGCACGCGTGCCACTGCAGCAGCCTTTTTGCGCTTGCGTTCTGTGGTAGGTTTTTCATAGGCTGTCCGGGCACGAAGCTCCTGAATCAACCCCGTGCGCTCGATCGCGCGACGAAAACGGCGTAATGCAACGTCCACGGGCTCGTCGGGTTTCAGAATTACGGTAGTCATTTTTTTCCCTGGTTGAGATCCGTCAGCAATGGTGAATGGTGATGAAGATGGGCACGCGGCGTCGTGGTACAGACAAGTATCTACGCCAGCCGACGCTCGCCTATCGCGCCATCAACGACGGCGAAATGCGGTTCTTGGCGATGCGGGACCGCTGCGCTCATCTTTATGTCGAAAATTGATTCGTCCTTTCGTCAGGTCGTACACCGAAAGTTCCAGCGTTACCCGATCGCCAGCAAGGATGCGAATGTGATTCTTGCGAATACGACCGGACGCGTACGCCCCTACCACCACGCCATTGTCGAGCGTGACGCGGTAGCGGCTGTCCGGCAGCACTTCTTCAACGATACCGTCGAGTTCCAGCAGTTCTTCTTTGGCCATTCAAGGTTCCTGATCGATTGGCGGGACGTGGGCCCGGATGCCGCCGTGAGGAAGAAGTCGCGAGCGTTGATCGACGCGCGCTCGCGCGGTAGTGGGAAGCATGAAGATTGCTGGGCAGCCCCTGCGTCCAGGAGGTCATCGACACCGCCTTGGCGGACGGCGAATCAGGTACGCAGGGGATGGGGCAGACGCGGCGGCTCGCAATACCGATGCGAGTCGGGGCGTGCAGTCCAGCGAGCACGGTATCGCCAGCCTCACTGGACTATCAATCAAAGGAAAGTTCGCGACGAATCAACTCGCGTCTTTTAATGCTGTGCGAAGCGAACTAATCGTGCATTGTAACCGAAGGTCGCCATTTGCCCTGCCATTTTCGGCGGGGCCAGAAGGAGGGGACGGTGTCAGCCGTGGGTGCCGACGATGCGCAGTTCGGGATAATGCGTGATGTTTGGGCACGTGTTGTTGCACCCGCCCTGGCGCTCAGATGAGTTGGGGGTTGCGAACTGTGGCGTCGTCTTTAACCGCGCATATCGATCCAGTCGCGTGCCCACAGGGTCGAGTGCTGCAATGCCTGCTCTTCACTCTTGAAGTACTCGAGCGAATAGAACCAGTAGCGGCCTTCGTCTCGCGCGCTATCGATGCGTTCGAGCAGCAGGTTGGATGAGAAGCTTCCGTCGGGCAAACGATGTGCCGAGGATTCGACGGCATAGCCGTTGTATTGTTGCATTTGTTTGTTTTGCATTTTAATTTTAATGATAGTTGAGTGCGCTCGTGCCGTGCGAAGTGCACGGGTGCGCCGATTCAAAGCGATTCGAGCCGAATACTGACGCAATCGAAGAGCGAAAAATGGCGTTGAAGCCAGAGGGGAAAATGAGGGTGCAACGAGGCGTATGGCGCCTGGCAAGCTGCTCAATAAACAGATGCCAATCAGGAGTGATCGCGCCAACTGAGGGAGACTAAACTCCGCGAGGATGTCGCTGCAACCCGGCATCCATCGGGATGCCGGGCCCTTCAACTTTACAGCGGCTTGATGTTAGCCGCTTGCAGCCCCTTCGGGCCTTGCTTCGTTTCGAAGCTCACCTTCTGATTTTCAGCCAGCGTCTTGAAGCCATCGCTCCTGATTTCGGAGAAGTGAGCGAACAGGTCGTCGCCGCCCTTGTCCGGGGTGATGAAGCCGAAGCCTTTGCTGTCGTTGAACCACTTAACGGTGCCGGTTTCCATGAAGAATCCTTGAGGAAAAAATACGAAGATTTGCTCTATTAAAGAGTGCGTGAAGCTTCAAGGAGGGAAAGGACACGAATACCGCTTAGGAGCGAGCAATTGATGAACAGCAATCGAACTTCTTGAACTTCGTGCAGCAGACTACCCGCCGGGGGGATTGGCGTCAAGGCTTATCTTGTAACTGCTTCACCACGCGCCCGTTCTGCAGGCTAAGCGATGCGGGGGGGTGCCCGGCTGCGACCCCTTGCCAGCCATGGCGTACAGGTTGGACAGAGGTGGCGGGCCGGCACTGCATGAAAATGCCTCCACCGCGTTCGCTTGATCGAATCCGCGGCCCTCTGGCAAAACCCGGCCGCCATAGACATTCAGGTTTGGCGATAGCGGTCGTTAATCAACGGCAGGTGCGATCGAGCCGAGCCGTTTTCCCTTTCTGCCCGCCACATCATTCGGTCCGATTGAACGAATCACGTAGAAAGCCTGATGAAAGCAATCGTTAACGCTCGCCATCGCACAGAGTCGAGCCCGGTTCTAATTCGCCCGAGCGCGGAAGACGACTGGCAAACCTTGAAGACGGTCTTCCTGGCCGCGCTGCTTGACAGCCCAACGGCATTCGGCCTGAGTTACGCCACCGCGGCCGCGTATAGCGAGCAGCAATGGCGCGAATGTGCTTCAGGTCAGACGCAACCGCAATATCTGGTAGCCATAGTGCAAGGGCAAGCAGTCGGTCTTATCGGCGATGCGATAAGCCGCTCGCGCGAATACAACCTGATTGCCATGTGGGTTCACTCGAAGTGCCGAGGCTTGGGAATTGCAGGTCGCCTGGTCAACGCAATCCAGGCGCGTGCGATCGAACGCGGACAGCAAAGAGTCGTGTTGAGAGTCTCGCCAGACAACACCTGCGCTGTAGGTCTCTATCGCCGACATGGCTTCCAGTTCTTGCCCGAACGAGAAGCGCTAGCCAATCAGCCCGGCATCAACGTGCAGAAAATGGAATGGAAGAGCGGTGGCTGACTGCCAGTGCGACTTCCGTTGCGAGCGGCCGAAGCGCGGCCGGTCGTATGGGACGAACGCCTGTCCGTTCTTTTCACCACAGGTGAGTTCGTGCCCGACCACATCGGGCTGTCGTCGGCCAGCATGAGACATTCGACGGCCACGGCCAGACTGGCAACCGTTGCCGGCATATGGGGCGGCCGAACGTTAGCTAGAGCCATCGGCCACTATTGCCGCGTGAGCATGAGGTTCAGGTTCTGAACCGCAGCCCCGGATGCGCCTTTGCCGAGATTATCGAAAACCGCGGACAGCAGGACGTGCCCGTGTTCGACGTCATGAAATACGCTCAAGTGCATGTCGTTCGTACCGTTCAGCACTTGTGGATCCAGGTGTTTTAAGGCGCTCGATTCGTGCAGCGGCAAGACGCGTACGTGAGTTGCCTCGGCATAGTGGCGTGCGAGGCATGCGTGTAACGTGGCGCCATCCACGCCGGGCGCCAGCAGCCGCAGCGCCAGCGGCACCGTCAGCACGATGCCCTGACGGAACGCGCCGTACGCAGGGACGAAAATGGGACGCTGCGCAAGCGAGGCGTGTTGCTGGATCTCCGGCGTGTGCTTGTGCGCGAGTTCCAGGCCATAGACCTGGTATGAAGGCGCGTTGCCGGCTCCCGGCCCCTCGTGTTCCTCCACGCCGGCACGCCCGCGTCCGGAGTAGCCGGATACCGCATGAATGCTGATCGGGTAATTGCCCGGTATGAGCCCGGCCTGCACCAACGGACGCAGCAGGCCAACTGCACCGGTCGGATAGCAACCAGGATTGGTGACCCGACGTGCGTTTGCAATTCGCTCAGCCTGCCCCGGCGTCATTTCCGGAAAACCGTAGGTCCAGTCCCGCTGTGTGCGGTGGGCGGAGCTTGCGTCGATAACCCGGACGGCAGGATTGGCAATGGCGCCCACTGCCTCGCGCGCGGCGGCATCCGGCAAACAGAGGATGGCGATGTCGCAGGCGTTGATGGCTTCTGCGCGACGCCGCGAATCTTTGCGCTCAGCAGCGGCAAGTGTGAACACTCTGATGTCCATCCGGTTGCGCAGCCGGTCGTGGATTTGCAGCCCGGTGGTGCCTTGGTCGCCGTCGATGAAAACTACGGGAGAGCTCATACGTGGATGACTCCGCTGACTGTGGGTTGTAACAGGTAAAAACGAGCCCCTATGTTGCGCGGACGGCTAGAATAGAGAAAGTTGAATTTCATAACGCAAACATTCAGTTTTTCTGAATCTGGACGCCGTCATGCGAGAGATCAGCCTGGACCGCTTGCGCACTCTGGTCGCCGTTACCGACCGTGGTTCATTTGCCGATGCGGCGCGTGCACTGCACCTGGCGCCGCCAACGGTCAGCCTGCACATCGCCGAACTCGAAGACCGCATTGGGGCTCCCCTCCTGTCACGCAAGCGCGGACATGTGGGGCCGACGTCTATCGGCGAGGTGCTGGTGGAGCGCGCGCGCCGACTGCTGGCCGACGCGGAGCAGGCGTTAGACGATGTTCAACGCCAGGTTGAGGGGCTCGAAGGGCGTGCGCGTCTCGGCGCATCCACGGGCGTGATCGCACACCTGCTGCCGCAAGCGCTCGAGGTCCTGCGCGAGCACCATCCCGCCATCGACATTCAGATTGCAGTGCTGACTTCGCAAGAAACCCTGTCCCGGCTGCTGGACGGAACGCTGGACGTCGGGCTGGTCGCGCTGCCTCAGCCCCCGGTGGCCGGGCTCGTGATAAAGCCTTGGCGCCGCGACCCTGTGATGGCCTTTGTGCCGGCGCATTGGCGGTGTCCGGCCCGCGTTACCCCTGAATGGCTCGCCGCCCAACCTCTCATTCTCAATGACGCGACCACGCGTCTCTCGCGTCTGACTGCGGAGTGGTTCGCAACCGGTGGGCAGCATCCTGCGCCGCGCATTCAGCTCAACTACAACGACGCGATCAAGAGTCTGGTAGCGGCAGGTTACGGCGCAGCGCTGTTGCCCCACGAGGCCACTACGCCATTACCCGATAAGCGCATTGTCATGCGTGCGCTGCGTCCAGCGTTGTGGCGACGGCTCGGTATTGCACATCGTGCGGGGTACGTCGAGCGTTCCGCGCAACACGTACTTGATGTGTTGTGGGATTTGCGATTGGCGTAGGCGTTGCCAATTGCCGCTCCCTGGCAGTCCGGCGAATTCAAACGCCCATAGGGGCTCTCCCTGCGCGGCTACTGATCGTGTGCGAGCGCTTCGAGACGAGCGTTACCCGCGTCTTTCGCCGCGCGCTCCGTGGCGAAGGGTTCTTCGGCTACGAGCGAGCGCCGCACTTCGCGCGCATCGAAGTCGACGAGCGAGATAACCCACACCCATCCGCCGATCTGTTCTGCCGTCTGCACGAATGCACGCACGTTGCCTTTGTCCTTGGTGTTCATTTGACCTCCTCGATAGAAAACCACCGCTGGCGTCGCCCGCGCAGCGCAACGAGGGTGCATCGGTTACGCGCTCGGCGGTGAATTGTGCAAGCACTACATAAATCGCCATCACGGTTCCCAGTTACGAGGCAAAGTTCGGGAGACGCGCGTGGGGTACGGCCCTGCTGCCCCTGCCCCGCAACAACTTTCGGGGCAAATTCCGCCGTCTCGGCACTAGAATTCAAGCATGGTTGCATTCCCGAAGGAGGCTGCCATGACTCAGTCAATGATCAGTTTTTGGGTTGGCCTTGTAGTCCTCGTTGTCGTTGCCATGGCCCTGTCCCGTCGCTACAGGCGCGAACATCCGGCAGAGAGCCTGAACCAGTGGCTCGACACGCACCATATGAGCTGGATGCATCGCAAGCACTAGCTGGCGGCTCGGGCTGACACCGAAGAGCGCTCCCATTTCCTGCACTAGAATGGGTTATCGCCCGGATTCTCGTTAGAGGAATACCATGCCGACTTACCAGTACAGGTGCGAGAAATGCGGTGAGATGTTCGAGCATGCCGAGCATCTTGCTGAACATGAATCCGCTCATCCGCCTTGCCCCAAGTGTGGCAGCGAGAAGGTTCAGCACATTCCCACACCATTTGTGGCGAAAACATCCAGAAAGTCCTGAGATCTGTTCGGTTGCTCAGGTCTGCTCCGGATGCTCCCTGTCCCGATGATGGTCCGCGGCGAGGAACATATACATCGCGGGCACGACGAACAGTGTGAACAGCGTGCCGATCGACATCCCCGTGAAGATCACGAGTCCCATCGCGTTGCGGCCGGCCGCACCCGCACCCGATGCGATCACGAGCGGCACGACGCCCAGCACCATCGCCGCCGTCGTCATCAGGATCGGCCGCAAGCGCACGCCAGCCGCTTCTTCGAGTGCTTCGCGCTTGCCGCGCCCCATGCGTTGCAGTTCATTCGCGAACTGCACGATCAGAATGCCGTGCTTGCTGACGAGGCCCATCAGCGTGACGAGGCCCACTTGCGTGTAAATGTTGAGCGTCGTGAGTCCCACGTTGATGAAGATCAGCGCGCCGAACAGCGCCATCGGCACCGACACGAGAATCACGACCGGATCGCGAAAGCTCTCGAACTGAGCGGCGAGCGCGAGAAACACGATGATCGTCGCCAACAGCAGCGTGGTCACGAAGCCGCCAGACTCCTGCACGAACTGTCGCGACAAGCCCGAATAATCGGCCGTGTATCCCGCCGGCGCAACGTCGGTGGTGGCCTTGCGCAGGAAGTCGAGGACTTCGCCCTGCGAGATGCCCGGCGCGAGCACGCCGGAAATCGTGGCCGAATTAAGCTGCTGGAAGTGATTGATCGACTCGGGCACGACGTTGCGTTTCAGATGCGTGACCGTCGATGCGGGAATCACACTGCCATTGGGCGTGCGCAAGTAATAGTCGAGCACTTGCGACGGGTTCAGCCGGTCCGTTTGCAGCACCTGCGGAATCACCTTGTATGAGCGGCCAGCAATCGAAAAATAGTTGACGAAGTTTCCGCCAAGCGCCGCGCCCAGCGTCTGGCCGACATCGCTTTGCGTCAGGCCGAGCGAAGCGACTTTGTCGCGGTCCACGAGCAACACGCTTTCCGGCTTGTCGATCTTCAGATCGCTGTCGACGAAGAAGAACATGCCGCTTTCGCGCGCCTTTTGCAGCACGGCTTGCGACACTTCGTTGAGGTTCTCGAATGGCTCCGTCGTGCTGATGACGAATTGCACGGGCAGTCCTTGCGCGCCCGGCAGGGGCGGAAACTGAAATGCGGCGACACGCGCGCCCGCGATGCCGTTCCACTTCTGCTGCAACTCCTGCTGTAATTGCGTCGCGCCCTTCTTGCGCTTGTCCCACGTCTTGAAGAGCACGCCACCGATGCCCTGGTTCAGCGTCGGCACGCCCGTGAGCTGGAACATCTGCGCGTATTCCGGCAACTGCTTCGAGATTTCGAAGACCTGATCCGCGTAGGTCTGCATCTGCTGGATCGTCGCGTTCGGCGGCCCCAGGACCTGGGACAGAACGATGCCCTGGTCCTCCTGAGGCGCAAGCTCCGATTGCGACGTCATGAAGAGATAGACGGTGCCGCACAGGAGCAGCGCGCCCATCACGACGAACACGTGCCACGTGTCGAGCAACGCATGCAACAGACGCCGGTAGCCGTGATGCACACGTTCGAACTGCCGGTCGACGAAGCGTGCGAAGCGGCCCGACTGCTGGTCCATGCGGAAAAAGCGCGAGCACATCATCGGCGAAAGCGTCAGCGCGATCACGCCCGACACGGTGACGGCGCCCGCCAGCGTGAACGCGAACTCGGTGAAAAGCGCGCCGGTCAGTCCGCCCTGAAAGCCGATCGGCACGTACACGGCGATCAGCACGACCGTCATCGCGAGAATCGGGCCGCCGAGTTCGCGCGCCGCGATCAGTGCGGCGTCGAAAGGCTGCCTGCCCTCCTCTTTCATATGCCGGTCGACGTTCTCGACCACGATGATCGCATCGTCGACGACGAGGCCGATGGCGAGCACGAGCGCAAGCAGTGTCAGCAGATTGATCGAATAGCCGAGCACCTGCATCACGAAGAACGTGCCGATCAGCGAGAGCGGCATCGCGATCACGGGCACGATCACTGCGCGCAGACTGCCAAGGAAAAGGAAGATCACGACAGTCACGATCAGCAGCGCCTCGACGAGCGTCTTCACCACTTCTGCGATCGCCGTGTTGATGAAGTCGGTCGCGTCGTAGACGATGTCGCCCGTCATGCCCGTCGGGAACTGCTTCTGCAGATCCGGGAAGATCGTTTTCACGCGCTTCGCGACGTCGAGCACGTTCGCATCGGGCGCCACCTTGATGCCGATGAACACCGATCGCTTGCCGCTGAACGCGACGTTGAAGTCGTAATTGTCCGCGCCGAGCACGACGTTCGCGACGTCTTCGAGGCGCACGATCGCGCCGTTCTTCTGCGTGACGACGAGTTTCTTGAAGTCCTCGACGGAATGCAGGTCGGTGCCCGCATTCAGGTCGACGCTGATCATCTGGCCTTTGGTCGTGCCGAGCGTCGCCAGATAGTTGTTGTTGCCGAGCGCCGTGAAGACGTCGGCGGCCGTCACGTTGTGTGCGGCGAGCCTGCCCGAGTCGAGCCATGCGCGCAGCGCGAACTGACGGCCGCCGAGAACTTCCGCCGTCTGCACGCCCTGGACCGAATCGAGCTTCGGCTTCACGACACGCAGCAGATAATCCGTGACGTTGTTGCTCGGCAGCACGTCGCTGTAAAAACCCATGTACATCGCGTCGGTGGTTTGACCCACTTGCACGGTCAGCACGGGCTGTTGCGCCTGCGGCGGCAACTGGTTGCGCACCGATGCGATCTGCGTGTTGATCTCTGTGAGCGCGCGATTGGAGTCGTAATTGAGCCGCAGCGTCGCGGTGATCGTCGAGACGCCCGTGGTGCTCGTCGACGACATGTAGTCGATACCCTGTGCCTGTGCGATCGCGGCTTCGAGCGGCTGCGTGATGAAGCCGGCCATCGTGTCGGCGCTCGCGCCATAGTACGCGGTGGTGATCGTCACCACGCCGTTTTCGGTTTGCGGATACTCGCTGACCTTCAGCGCCGCCAGCGAGCGCAAGCCGAGCACGAGTATCAGCAGACTCACCACCGATGCGAGGACCGGCCGTTCAATGAAGATGTCGGTGAATTTCATCGCGCGCTCTTCTATTGTTCCTGGGGCGTCGGGTTCGGGCTGTTCGCAGGCAGCACGCGGTTGTCGATCACGAGGGGCGTGCCGTTTTTCAGCTTCAACTGGCCGCTCGTCACGACCTGCGCGCCTTCGCTGATGCCCTTGAGAATCGCGACCTGGTCGCCGCGCGTCGGCCCCGGCGTGACGAACACCTGTTGCGCGACGGGCATGATCTTGCCTTGTGCATTCTTTTGTTCGCCGGGCTTCACGACGAACAGAGTCGCGCCATACGGGTTGTAGGTGATCGCCGTTTGCGGCAAGGTCAGATAGCGCTGCGCGCCGCCCGCATCGATCTTCACGTTCGCATACATGCCGGGCAGCAGCTTGCGCTCGCGATTGTCGACGGTCGCCTCGATCTGGACGTTGCGCGTGGTGCTGTCCACGCGCGGATTGATCGAGCGGATCTTGCCGTCGAACGTGCGGTTGCCGAACGCATCCGTATCGACGACGATGGTCTGGCCAACCTGCAATTGGCCGAGCTGCTGCTGCGGCAGAAAGAAGTCGGCGTAGATCGGGTCGATGGCTTGCAGCGTGACGATGGCGTCACCCGGATTGAGGTACTGGCCGGGGTTGACCGTCGTGATACCGACGCGTCCCGCGAACGGTGCGCGAATCGTCTTCTTTACGACGAGGGCGGCCTGTTGATCGACCTGGGCTCGTTTACTCTTGAGGTCGGCGGCGTCGGCATCGAGCTGCGCCCTCGCAATCGCCTGAATGTCGAACTGCGCCTTGTCGCGCTTGTAGACCGTTTGCGCAAGGTCCGCCGCTGCTTGCAGCGACGCGAGCTGCGCGCGGTCCGAATCGTCGTTCAGGCGCACGAGCACCTGGCCTGTCTTCACCTCCTGGCCCGAGTTGAACGCGATCTCGCGCACGAGCCCGGCCACTTCCGTCGTCACGTCGACGCCGCGCACCGCGCGCAGGCTGCCCACTGCGGCAAGCTGCGGCTGCCATGTCTGATAGCTTGCGATAGCGGCCGTGACGGTGGCGGCCGGCGCGGCGTTGCTCGCCATGAACTTCCGGATCATGTGCGCCCTGAACAGATTGAAGCCGACCAGCGCGCCGAGCAGCATGCCCACGCAGATCAGCATGATGATCATCCGCTTTGCCATCGGTTTTTTCGTCGTCATCGTCATGTCCTGGCAGGGGCGGCCATTGCACAAGGATTCATTTCGGCGTAGCCGGCGTGGGCTGGTCTGCCTGGCTCGTCGCCGTGTCGTTCCACCAGCCGCCGCCGAGCGCCTGAAACAGCGCCGCCGTGTCCGCATAGCGCGCGGCCTGCGCCTGCGCGAGATTCACGACGGTCTGCTGGTATTGACGCTGTGCATCGAGCAGCGCGAGATAGCTGACGCCGCCGATGTGAAACTGGCCGCGCGTCAGGTCGAGCGAATCGCTGGCAGCACGCCATGCTTGCGTCTGCGCGCTCAGGCCGGTTGCATCGTGCTCTAGCGCCCGTAACGTATCAGCGACGTTCTGGAATGCGAGCAGCACCGTTTGACGGTATTGCGCGTTGGCCTCGTCGAATGCGGCTTCTGCCGCGCGCTTTTGCGCGCTCAACTGGCCGCCGTGAAAGATCGGCTGCGTGATGCCTGCGCCGATGCTCCAGATCATGTCGGCGTACTTGAGAAGGCCTGCGGGTGTCAGCGCCTGCGGGCCGTAACTCGCGGAGAGCGTGAGCTGCGGATACATGTTCGCCGTCGCCACGCCGACCTGGGCGCTCGCCTGATGCAGCGTGGCGTCGGCGGCGAGAATGTCGGGGCGCTGCCGCACGAGCGAAGACGGCACGCTGACGGGCAACGTTTGCGGCAGCGTGAACATCGACATCCTGAACTCGGGCACGTCCGTATCGCTCGGCGGCTTGCCCGCGAGGACCGCGAGCTGGTGACGCGTCTGGTCGAGCGACTGGTGCAACGGCGGCAATGTCGCGCGCGTCTGCGCCACCAGCGTTTCCTGCGCAAGTACCGCTGGGCGGCTCACGCCGCCCAGCTCGAGCTGCTGGCGCATGATGCGGAGCTGTGCGTCTTCGTCGTCGGCGATGCGCGCGGTCGCTTCGATCTGCTCCCGCAGCGAAGCTTCCTTGATGGCCGCCGTCACGATGTTCGCGGACAACGCGAGATACGCAGCCTGCAGCTGAAAGCCCTGGTAATCGACCTGCGAGCGCAACGATTCGAGCTCGCGCCTTCCGCCTCCGAACACATCGAGGTTGTACGACACGCTCACCGATGCGTTATAGAGGTTCAGCAGTTCCGTGAGCTGCGGCTCGCCGAACGTGACGCCGTTGAACTTCTCGCGCGTCGCATTGGCCTTCGCATCGACGGACGGATAGAGCGTGGTGCCCATTTGCGCACGAAGATTCTCGCCGGCCTGCCTGAGCGCCGCCTGCGCCGCGGCAACGTTGGGACTGTTGTCAAGCGCTTCGCGGATCAGCGCGTCGAGCGGCTCGCAATGAAAGAGCGTCCACCACTGGGCGGGAATGTCCTGGCCGGCCACGAACTGTTGCGGGACACCCGATGCGCCCGGCGCCGAGGCGGTTTGATCGGGTAGCGGCGTGGATGTGTAAGTGCCGGTAGCGGGCGGCGCGGGCGTATGGTAATCCGGGCCGACCATGCAGCCGGACAAGGCGATCAGGACAGTGCCCCATGCAGCACGCGTAACCGTCTCGCAGGCTGCATGGCGGCGAGACGCACTGCGCGAATGCCAGTGCGAGCGGCTGCGACGGAAACCGTGGTTGACGTCATCGATCATCGATCCACCTTGTTTCACTGCGCGGAATACGAACGAAACGGCAGAGGCAGAGCTTGAAATCATGCCACAACCTGTTCACGCGACCCGCGAACGGACTTCCCGGGGGACCCGCGCCTCACCGCAGGTGCCAGCCGAATGGCGGAGTCCCGAAGCTTTCGGATGACCGAAAGGGTTCCGAAAGCGGACTGATATCTCCCGATGCCAGGTGCTGTTTGTGGTTGCCGCCGGTGGCGGTGTTCTGATCAACCTGGACTAACATGGGAAGAGGCGGCCTCTGCCCGGGACGCTGGTGGTGGTGCATGGGCTGCGTCACGTACCCGTGGAGGTCGACATGAGTGGTGAGGCATCGAACGAAAGCGGTCCCGATCTGGCACGAGGCGTGCCCATCGAATCTCTCGGCGAAGCTGGCCTGTTGTCAGGACACGTCGGTGATGACGCGGTGCTGATTGCACGGCTCGGTGCTGAATTCTTCGCTATCGACGCTGCCTGTACTCACTACCACGGCCCGCTCGCCGAGGGGTTGATCGTCGGGGACACAGTACGGTGCCCATGGCATCACGCGTGCTTCAGCCTGCGCACCGGGGAAGCGCTGCGGGCTCCTGCGCTCAGCCCTGTCGCGTGCTGGTCTACGGAGATCCGGGGCGACAAGGTTGTCGTACTGCACAAAAAAGCGCCGCCCGCAGGTTCCGTGACCTCGCCGGCCGGAGCGCCACAGAAGATCGTGATCGTCGGCGCAGGGGCTGCAGGTTTCGCTGCTGCCGAGCGTCTGCGGCGCCTCGGCTACGCGGGCAGCCTGACGATGCTGAGCGACGACGAGGCGCCGCCGGTGGACCGGCCCAACCTCTCCAAAGACTATTTGGCCGGCAGCGCGCCGGAGGAGTGGGTGCCGCTTCGAGATGATGCCTTTTACGCAGATCAGCGCATCGATCTGCGGCTGAACGCCGGCGTCTTGCGTCTTCACGTCGCCGCGCAGGAAGTGGAACTGGCGGATGGGAGCAAGGTCCCCTACGACCGCCTGCTTTTGGCCACGGGAGCCGAAGCGGTTCGCTTGCCTATCCCCGGCATGGATTTGCCGCATGTGCATACCCTTCGCACATTGGCCGACTGCCGCGCGATCATCGCTCGCGCCGCGAACTCGCGGCGCGCGGTTGTCATCGGAGCTAGCTTCATCGGACTGGAAGTGGCGGCGTCGTTGCGCGCGCGTGGACTCGAAGTCCACGTCGTGGCGCCGGAGCAGCGTCCGATGGAGCGTGTGCTGGGGCCCCAGATGGGTGAATTTGTGCAGCGGTTGCATGAAGAACACGGCGTCGTCTTCCACCTCGGGAACACCGCCAGCGCGATCGATACGCAGCAGGTATCGCTCAAAGCAGGCGGCAACCTGGAGGCCGATCTGGTGGTGGTCGGCGTCGGCGTGCGGCCGCGACTGGCACTGGCCGAGCAAGCCGGCCTCGCAATCGACCGCGGCGTAGTAGTCGACGCCTGCCTGCAGACCAGCGCGCCTGGCGTCTTCGCTGCCGGCGACATCGCTCGCTGGCCCGATCCGCACAGTGGCACGGCGATTCGCGTGGAGCACTGGGTCGTCGCGCAGCGCCAGGGACAAACGGCGGCGATGAACCTGATTGGCGGACATGAGAAGTTCGACGCCGTGCCATTCTTCTGGAGCCAGCACTACGATGTCCCGATCAACTATCTCGGGCACGCGGACAGCTGGGACGAGATTTCGGTTGACGGCGATATTGCAGGACGCGACTGTTTCCTGCGCTACAAGCGAGACGGACGGGTCGTCGCCGTAGCCTCTATTTATCGCGATGTAGAAAGTCTGCGGGCAGAAGTCGATATGGAGCGCGACTTGCGTTGACACCGGAACGAATCGCAAACGGATTCTCGCCAGGCTGGGATCGTTCGCAGTGGCCTGCCGTGAATTTATGCACCAGTCACTGCCCGGTCAGACTCCTAAGGATCTTCCGAACGATGCGTTCGTGCCGCGCGAGCGCCGCTTCGAGCGTGCTGGCGCCATAGCTCTCGTTGTCGTCGCGCACTTCCATTCCGGCGATTCGCGTCACGAACAGCGCGGGTTCCCCACCCCCCGCGTCGGCCACACCGCGAAAGCGCGTCGTGACTGTCACGCCGGACTCTTCGAGCAACGTACGGCGAAAGATCAATTCGTTCTCCGCCATCCAGCGAGACCACTCGCTGCGGTCGAACACCTCGACAGGCCTGTTCTTCGCATCGAGGACATAGAAGCGTTCACCCCTGGGCGGGACGGAGCGGGATCTCATCTATTGGTCAGGCGCGCGCAGGAAGCCGATCGCCTCCCGCCACCAGCTATCGTCGACATGGCCAATCCAGTCGTTATGCTCAGCCGCCTCCACGATCTTCAGCTGTTTCGGACCGGGCAGCGCGCTGTGTAGCGCTTCGCCGAAGCGCGCCGGGACGATGCTGTCGCGTTCGGCCACCACGACGAGAACGGGTTGGCCGAACGCCGCCAGGTGGGTCACGCTGTCGTATCGGTCATGCATCAGCCACTTCACGGGCGCCCATGGGTAGTGGAAGGCGGCGACGTGCTCGAGCTTATCCCATGGCGTAATGAGCATCAGGCCGGCGACCTTGTCGCGCTCGCGCGAGCCGGCCGCTGCGGCCACGCCCGCTCCGAGCGACTCCCCGACAAGCAGCAAAGGGGCGCCGTAGAGACGATGCGCAAGCCCGATGGTCTCTTGCGCATCGACGATCAGACATGCTTCGTTTGGCGAGCCTTCGCGTGGCCCATAGCCCGGATATTCGGCGAGAATCACGCGCAGTCCCAGCCGGTTGAGCGCTGAGGCATAGAAGGACCGGTGCCCTTCGTGCCCCGCATTGCCATGAAAGACAATGGCCGTGCCGCGCACGGTTCCGGGCGGTTCGCCAACAAGGCCTCGGAACGCCTCCGTAGTCGGCCAGGTCACAAGTCGGTCGGAGACGATGTCCTCGATTGCAACCTTCTCAGGAAAGTAGAGAAAACGTTCCTGCAACATGGCAACGCCTTCCAAAAGGACCAACCCGCGAAGGCTAGACGTGGCGCCATTCCTCCTGGGCATCCCGGCGACGTTCATCGCCTCGAACGGCTTCTACATTCCGCAGCTCACGGCTTTGGAATCTTCCGATGCGAGACGATACCGCCTCCATTCATCGTGCGTTTCCAGGCTTCATCGGCATGTTGCTGCGCGGATTTCAAGGTGCGCGCGGTCCGTTGCCCTGCTTTGGGCATTGGCGTAAACGCGGAAGCCAAGCCAGACAATGCACGGCGGACCGTCCTCGTGACCATGGTGTGCTCCGCGTAGACATCGGATTAATCAGTCTAACCTTTCCCCCCGGGGCTTGCGAGACTGTACGTTTAACCAGCCATGGCGATGCCGCCAGTCGGGTGGGGAACGCCGCCTCCAGGATCGCCTCGCGAACCTCTGTTTGCGAGGATCGGGTGGTTCTCTCGCCCAGTGATGGGGCGATATCCGCACCGACACTGCGTATCGAGGCCCGATGCGGTTTCATGGCATCATCGTGCGGACCTTCACACAACCTGAGGAGCGACGCAATGGCGACTTATATTGTCTTCACGAAGGAAAGCACGCAGGATCAGAGTGAACTCGACATCTACCAAAGCAAGGTGGGCGAGACCTTCAAGGGTCATCCGGTCAAGATTCTCGCGGCCTACGGACCTCAACAGGTTCTTGAGGGCGAAGCGCCAGAGGGCGTCGTGATAGTGGAGTTTCCGTCGACTGCGGCCGCACGTGCGTGGTACGACAGCCCGGCGTATCAGGAAGTCGCGCAGCACCGGTTCAAGGGTGCGCGCTATCGCGCGGTTCTTGTCGAAGGCGTGTGACAAAAGGCACGACGTTCGGCCCGCGGAGCCGGGCTTTGACCTATGACTCACGCGGCACGACTGCGCGTCTGTGTGCCTTGCAGCATGCGGCAGTGCATTTCAGGCGCTACGCGACATGGATTCCCACACTGGAAATTTCACCTGGGGTACTCATGACAAACAAAGTCTTGCTGATTCCCACGCCGACGGCGGCAATTCGCGCGTCGGGATTGACGCACATTGATTTCGCCGATGGTTATTCCGGTCTGGCGGATCGAACCTACGTCGACGCCGAACAAGCAGCGCGCGCCGTGTTCGCCGATCCGCCACACATGGTCCGATGTCTGATGGCCTTGCGTAACGAAATCGTGGCGCCGTTCGGACTAAAGGCAGGTATTGACTTTAGCGATCGCGGGCTGGGGAAAATCGACGTGTTTCCGATTATCTCAAGTACGGGCACTGAAGTCGTCGTTGGTGGTAACGACAAGCATCTGGATTTCAGGATCTGGATAAGCATTCAACCGAGTCCGAAGGGATCGGAAGTGACGATCTCAACGTTGGTTAAAATCAACAATCTCCTTGGACGAGTCTACTTGTTCGTCATCATGCCATTTCATAAGCGCCTGTCTCGCTCGATGCTGCAACGGGCGGTCAATTGACGCGACAACGTGTCTCCGCACGCCATGCAGGTCAAGCGCAAAGCGTAGCCCGAGCTAGCGTCTAGACGCTCATTGACCGCATTGCGCCTCTAGCCCGGCGAGCACTTCAGCCGCATTCTGATCGGGGGGAAACACCGGATAGAAAACGTGTTCAATCACGCCGTCGTTAATGACCATCGTCAAGCGCTTCAACAACGTCATGCCCATAGCCGTGAACGTCGGAAGGGAAAGCGCCTTCGTCAACATGAGATGCTCGTCCGACAATAGCGGATACGGGAGATGCAGACGCTCAACGGCGCCTCTTTGATACGGCGTATCCTGCGTTGACAGTCCGAAGATATAGCTTTTGCCCTCCCGTCGTCTATAGGGGCCGGCATGGTTGACCAGTCAATGTCCATCGGATCTTTCATGTTTAGCTCTCTCGGTGAGCCGACGACAAGGGCTTGCATAGCTAGCGAGCGTGCCGCCAGTTGCTGGACTCGTTAACGAATGTCTTATGTGACTCTCCTGTTTCGGTTGCAATCACTTTTCACTCGATTCGCAACGGCCGCTTTCGGGCACGACGACTGCCAGGTTAGGGGCAGCTTATGCGTGCTGTATAAGCTGCGTACCGAGACGCGTGAGACGCAGTGCGGCAAATTGAGTGTCCTGTCGCCCCGTGGGGCCCATGTGAATGGCGCGCTCGAAGGCGTGGACCGCCGGATCATGGTGCCTTTGTGCGGGCCAAACGTCGGCGCCCCGGGGGCACGATGCACCATCCGGATTCGCGGCACCCGCCCGGGTGCGGCCCGTGAGATGATGCGCCACCGTCAACAAGAGATATGGGATGACAACCTTCGACGAGGCAACAACGGCGGCGATCGCCGCGTTTGCCCAACTGGATTTCTACACGGCAGTGCAGGCGATGCGCGCCGAGGCCGAGGCCGACTACGACCGCGAACGGGACCAGTGCATCTCGCGCTACATCGACGAGCACGGCGGCGGCGCGGACGATGCGGCATACGACGCCTTGCACGCTCAGGCCCAGGCAACCCCGGAATACGCGAAGTTCGTCGATGCTGTTCGCAGGGAGATCCTGGGATACTTCGGCGTGGCCGACAATCAACTGGACTGGGTGGTCCTGCTGCGCAATGACGACAGCGATGAGCTTTGGGCGGAGGTCAACCGGCGGCGGAGCGCGCTGGGAACCGGTGAGGTGCGCGGAGATCTCTGATCGTCGGACTTGTCATTTTCTAGTATTCGTTAATTAATCGAGCCAATGACTCGGCCTCTCGGGCAACGGCTTCGTCTGCTGATACGCCGTCACCTATCCATAGCTGGACGGTATCGGCGAACGCTGTTTTTGCCGCGCCGCACAACTGAGCGATGCGAATTCTATAAACACCGTCGAAGCTAAACACTTCCAGCCGCCCTTCATACTCACGCGCATAGAATTTCATCGCCAGCTCCTTGTGCCGCCGCCGTGCGTTTCTTCACTGCTCCGGGTATCGCCGCCGCGCCAGGCGTGCTGCCTACCGGCGGTACGAGCACAACCAGCCGCGCTCACCCATCATGCGCTCAAACGGCTGGCGATCGCAACGGTCGTCGCGACGACGTTGCATGCAGGTCCGCTTTGGGTTCGCTTACCGCGAGACACACTCGGTCGCAGGCGGCCAACAACGGTCAATGATCTACACCGTTGCACGGACATTTGAACGCTGGATTTCCAGCGATATATAGACCTTCGAAAACCAACTAAATCTGCTTTCTATCCACGGTTTCCGAACGTTGGAATCGCCACTTTTTACATTTTCAAAACGTACCCGAAAATAATTAAATATCACTGACGGTTCCGCGCATGTGCCCTATTGTTGAGATCGTGATTTAAATCCCCTCGACCCAATTCAGAGGTCGAAATGAGCGATATTACGCAAGGAACGCCACACTTGTGCGGCCTCGTTGCCGTATGTCGCCGCCCTGTTGAAGAAGTCGCGCGAGGCGAACCTGATGATCGTCTCAGCGGGCTGCCGAACGTTCGGCGCGACAAGCCAGATCTCGATCGTTGCGTTTCCGCCGTTGACCGACGAGCATTGCGGGGCTGTTTTTTTATATTCGCCGCGCATTGTTCCGATTTATTTTTCGAAAACGACAGGCTGATTTCTGATAGAAAGGTATACGTAAGGATTGAACGAAGCCGCCGCCCTGAAAGGAGCCTCGACCCATGAATCTTCCGAAACGTATGCTCGTTGCCAATGTCGCCTGGGCGCAGGAAATCGCCCGGCGCGATCCGCATTTCTTCAGCACGCTTGCCACAGGGCAAAAGCCCCAGGTGCTCTGGATCGGCTGCTCCGACAGCCGCGTACCCGCCGAAAGCGTCACGCACTGCGCGCCCGGAGAGTTGTTCGTTCACCGCAATATCGCGAACCTTTTCCATCCCGACGATGACAACAACATGAGCGTGCTCGAATACGCCGTGCATGTGCTGCGGGTCGTGCACATCATCGTTTGCGGACACTACGGATGCGGCGGCGTACGCGCCTCGCTGCTACCGCCCGCCGAAGCCCTGCCCCACGTGAACCGTCGCATCAAGCCGCTTTGCGCGCTCGCGCAAACGCATCGCTCGACGCTCGCGCGCCTGCCGTCGGAAGAGGCGCGCATCAACCGCCTTGCCGAACTGAACGTGATCGAGCAGGTGCGCCTGCTGCGCGAACATCCGCTCGTGCGCGACGGCGCACCTGTGCCGCTCGTGCACGGCTGGATCTTTTCGCTGAACGACGGCCAGCTGCGCGAACTCGCGTCGGGCTACGACGTTGAAACTGCGAAGGCAAGCGTGGCGGCCTGAGCAAATCCATTCCGCATTGCGCAAGCCCGGCACGCTCGAGGCGCAGGCCTCAAGTCGCGCCAAGGCCGCTGCCGCCGAGTTCTCCACCCTTCTCTTCTACCCGCTTCCATCATGACTTCGAGAGCTTCCCTGTCCGCGCTTGCGCGTGACCTCGCCGCAGGCACTGTCGTCTTTCTCGTCGCCCTGCCGCTGTGCCTCGGCATTGCAAGGGCATCCGGCGCGGAGCCGTTGGCCGGCCTGGTTTCCGGCATTGTCGGCGGCATCGTCGTCGCCGCGCTCAGCGGCTCGCGCCTGAGCGTAAGCGGCCCCGCCGCTGGACTCGTCGTGATCGTCGTGGATGGCATTGCGCGCCTTGGCAGTTTCTCTGCATTCCTGATTGCTGTGCTGCTGTCGGGTGTGCTGCAGTTCGGTTTCGGCATGCTCAAGGCCGGGCGCCTGGCCTCGTATGTGCCCACACCCGTCATCAAGGGCATGCTCGCCGCAATCGGCCTGCTGCTGGTCATCAAGCAGGTTCCGCTCGCGCTCGGACTGACTTCGGGCAACGAGACCGGGTCTCTGACTCACGCGCTCGAGTCGATCTCGCCCATCGTATGCGCGGTCACCGCGATCTCGCTTGCCATTCTTGCGGGTTGGGAAACGCGCGCATTGCGACGCTTCCCGCTAGTGCGGCTCGCACCCGCGCCGCTCGTCGTCGTGCTTGCGGGCGTGGGCGCGACGCTGGTTTGTGGCTCGCCCGGCACGACGTTCGCTTTGCCGGTCGAACAACGCGTGGCACTGCCTGCCATCGAATCATTCGCGGCCCTCGGCGACGCCCTCCAGTTCGGTGAATTCGAGCTTAGCTTCGCGCGCCTTGCCGCCCCGGAGATCTGGATCGTCGCCCTGACGCTCGCCGTCGTTGCAAGTCTCGAGACGCTGCTGAGCCTCGAAGCTGTCGAGCAGATCGACCCGCAGCGGCGCGCCGCGCCGCCCAACCGTGAACTCAAGGCGCAAGGGGTCGGCAATATCGTCGCCGGCGCCATCGGCGGACTGCCCATCACTTCGGTCATCGTGCGCAGTTCCGCGAACGTGCACGCCGGAGCGCAAAGCCGGCTCTCCGCGATCGTGCACGGCGTGCTGCTGCTCGTCAGCGTGTTTGCGCTCACCGACGTGATCAACATGATTCCACTCGCGAGTCTTGCCGCCATTCTCATTCATACCGGCCTCAAGCTCGCCAAACCTTCCTTGTTCATCGCGCTCGCGAAACAGGGCACGGCGCCGTTCGCGCCATTCATCGTTACGATCGCCAGCGTGCTCGCCACCGACCTGCTCACCGGGATCATGCTCGGCGTGCTGTGCAGCGCCGGACTCGCACTGTGGGCGAATCTGCATCGGCCGATCGCGCTCGCGCGGCACGACGATCATTTCCTGGTCTCCTTTCGCAAGGACGTGTCATTTCTAGGTAAGGTGCCGCTCAAGCAAATGCTCGCCCATATCCCGGATCGCGCGACGGTGATCGTCGACACCTCGCGTGCCGATTACATCGATCACGACGTGCGTGAACTGCTCGATCGATTCATTGCCGATGCGCCGCTGCGATCGATCGCGGTGGAAGTCCGGCATGCCGCAGCCGTGCTACCGCCTGCAACTCGCTCAGGCGCCTGAGCGCTCGCCCAGGATGACGATCAGGCTTTACTGAAAGCGTCCAAAGTGCGCGCAGAATAGACCAGTGCTGCTCCGGCATTCAGGTTGATGGAAACGCCGAGCGCTTCCGACAGTTCCTCCACCGTTGCGCCCGCTTTCTTCGCCTCACTCGCGTGGAACGCAATGCAGCCGTCGCAGCGCGTGGTCACGGCCACGGCAAGAGAGATCAGTTCGCGTGTCTTCGCGTCGAGATGGTTTATCTTCTCCCCTGCCTGGCCTAGTGACGCGATGCCTTTCATGGTTTCCGGGGCAAGTTAGGAGAATTCGCGCAACCGAAGCGTCTGTTGCTCGCGATACTCGTTCCAGTCGTTCATGTTTTTCCTCTGTTACGAAAGTTGATTGAGGGGGTGACTACTACTGATGGTTCGACCTTCGTGAAAGCCAACGGCATGGTGGCGTTGACGGACGCACTCGCAGCCGAACTGGATGAAAATTCAATCATCGCTGGCGAGGCAGTGCGTGGTCTCCGGCTTGGCGCACATCGGGCCGAGCATCTAGCGCGGGACAGCACCGGATGCGCCGTCAAAGCGGACACGTGCGGCATGGATGTCGGGATAACGACGATCAGCCCAATCGATGAGGGCCGCCATCGGCTCCAACAGGGATTGGCCTAGTGGGGCCAGACGATATTCGACGCTTGGCGGGCTGGTGGGAAAAACGTGGCGGCTGATGAGTCCGTCGCGCTCCAGATCGCGGAGTGTCTGGGTAAGCATGCGCTTGGAAATGTCCGGGATGGCCCGGTGAAGCTCACTGAAGCGCTGCGATCGCGTCGCGAGCTCCATGATCATGAGCATGCTCCATTTGTCGCCGATGCGGTCGAGCACGTCGCGAATCGCGCAGTGTGCGGCCTGGGCGTCGCCCAATTGACGTTGATATCGGCTGAATCTCTCGATCGCATTCTGAGCGGTGCTCATTCGGGTTCCCTTTAACTCTTCTGGTAACAAAAAACTGCCTCCTTCCGGCGTGAGGCATCGGTCTCTATGATAGACCTGCCCTCAAACAAAGACTGTTCCTCGGGGAGCTCGGATATCAAACCCTGTTCCCGCCTGCCTTCTGTACCAGACTCCGGCGGACATCCGGGCCAGCGCGTGGTGGAGTCGCAGGTGGAAGCCGAAGATTCCAGGTTCACCGCATCCATCGGCAGCCGCAGGAATGTTGGCGTTTAAGGGCAATGCCAATTTTCAGGAGAAACACATGTTTTTGGTAATGGGAATTACAGGACGCGTAGGCGGTGCGACGGCCCAACATCTGTTGTCGCAAGGCAGGAAGGTACGGGCGCTGGTCCGCAATCGCGAGAAGGCGACGAAATGGGCGGATCAAGATGTGGAACTCGTCGACGGCGACTGGAATGATGCAGCCGCCGTAGAGAAAGCGCTCGAAGGGGTCGAAGGCGCATTTGTCATGCTACCGACTGTCTGGGCACCCTCGCCTGATTTCAGGGAAGCAAAGAGCGTGATCGCGAACTATGTCGAGGCGCTGACCAGGGCAGCACCACCGCGGGTGGTTGTGCTGTCGTCGATGGGTGCGAACAGAACCAGCGGGCTGGGAATGATCACGGCCCTGTCGCTTCTGGAGCAAGGACTGCGCCACCTCACGTTGCCGATCGCCTATGTGCGAGCCGGCGGGTTTTTCGAAAACTTCCTTTACGGCCTGCACGTCGCCCAGGGCGGCACGCTACCCGTCTACTACAACCCGACGAGTCGGAAGTCGACCATGGTCGCGACCGACGATATCGGCGCCGAGGTGGCGACGCTGTTGGCCGGGCCCGCGTGGTCAGGGCATCGCGTCGTTGAGCTTGGCTCGATGGTCAGCGCGGATGAAGTCGCAGCCCAGCTGGGTGAAGTCTTGCAGCGCGACGTCAAGGCCTTTGCCATCCCGCGGGCCGGGTGGCCTGCAGCGTTCGAACAGTTCGGCATCCCGAAGGGCCAGACCGGACCGGCCGAAGCGATGTTCGATGCCGTCAACGCGGGCTGGATGGACCTCGGCGTCGCGGGTACGGAGCACATCGCGGGCACGACGTCCCCTCGCGATGTCTTTGCGGCGGCCCACAAGGCCACTACGGCATGAACAACGGAGATCGGCCGGCTCGTCGACCCGGCGAGCCACACTGATCCTCGCCAGTGCCCTCATCAGAGAAGGTAGAAGAATGTCCAAGATTTCCTGGCGCCAGGTATTACCTTTCGTTCTTGCCGCTTTTTTCGTCGTGGGATCGCTCAGTAACATCGTCGCCCCGCGATCCATCTTTGAGGAATACCTGAAGTGGGGATATCCGCACTGGTTCCATTTCGTGACTGGTTCGCTGGAACTCATGACCGCCGTTCTGCTGGCGCGCGCACGGACGCGGCTGTGGGGCTCGGCGCTCGGCTGCACCGTGATGTTGGCTGCGCTGGCGACCGTCACAGTCCACGGCGAATTCGGACATGGGGTGGCGCCACTTGTCGTGGCGACACTATCGATTGTTGTCGGCTGCATTGCCTGGCGCAAGCGGCTCGCTACCGGTTCTTTGGCTCGGGCCTAATCCTTACGGCCTTCAAGAGCTTAAAAGCATGCTGGAAGTGCTATTACCAACCAGTTATCGGTTTCAAATCCTGGATGGGACAGGGTTGACCTGTTGAATTGAGCTTGATGGTTGGTGGGTCAACGGGCGTCCGAAGCAATTCCGAAGCGGTCATCGACGTCTTGTGCTCGCGACCGGCCCTTCGGGGTCGACTATCGCCGTGCGCGTCAGGCGGCAGTCGGCCATGTGGGGTCGCTGGTTAGTGCGACAACTCAGCCGCTCCAATGGCTCATCACCTTCGTCAACAGCCGTTCAAGCTGTTGCGTTGCCTTCAAAGCACTAATGCTGTGGTTACGCTATTAACCGCAAATGTGCGACTTCTCGGCCCGAGCATCCGATCGCCGGTCTGATTCAACACCTTGCCTTTTTCACATCGTTGTTCGTCCGGTCAGTCAGGATGGCGCTCGCGATTACGTGAAAGAGATGATCGGCGCGTGGCGCGAATGAGGGTTGGTCGCCGAGCCAGCCGAGCGCCGACATCAGGGCGAACAGGTCGTCCCCATTCATATCGGCGCGCGCGGTTCCCTCGGCCTGAGCACGGAGCAGTAGTCGCTCGCCCGCTGAGTGCACCGCTGCGCATGAAGCATAAAGCGCGGAGTCCGGTGCCGCGTGAGCGCTCGCCATCAAGGCGACAACGCCGCTATAGCTATGAACGAATGCCACCCCTTCGCGAAACCAGGACACGAGCGCTTCGTCAGGTGGATTCGACGTTTCGAGGTCCACTGCCTTTTGCGTCAGTGCGTCCAGATTCTCGCGCAGCAACGCTTCGAACAAGGCTTCCCGAGTTGGGAAATGACGAAACAGCGTGGCCAACCCGACGTCGGCCCGGCGGGCGATATCTCGCATGGACGCATCGGCACCATGCTCGGTGACGACGTCGCGCGCGACTGCTAGCAGATGGTCGTAATTTTTTCTGGCGTCGGCCCGCATAGTTTTCTTGACAAGTGGATCAGTGATCCGTATCTTGGGAATCAGGATCTGGATCAGTGATCCACAAGATACAGCGTTTTTGTGCAAAGGGGAACCGAGACGCTGTCCGACACCACGAAAGGAGAAGTCATGGGAAAGCTAGACGGTAAGGTTGCAGTCATCACCGGTGGATCGAGCGGCATGGCGCTGGCGAGCGCCAGACGGTTCGTTGAAGAAGGCGCCTATGTTTTCATTACGGGCCGGAGGCAGGAGACGCTGGACGAAGCTGTCAAGCTGATTGGCAGGAACGTGACCGGCGTGCGCGGCGACGCAGCCAATCTCGACGACCTCGACCGCTTGTTCGATACAGTCAAGCGGGAAAAGGGCAAGATCGACGTCCTGTACGCGAGCGCCGGCTGGGGCGAAGCCGTCCCGCTGGGCGAGATTACCGAGCAGCATTACGATGCGATCTTCGACCTGAATGCACGCGGCACGCTGTTTACGGTTCAGAAGGCGTTGCCGTTGTTCAACGATGGCGGATCGATCTTCATGACCGGGTCAGTGGCTTCGGTAAAAGGTTTTCCTGGTTACGGCGTGTATGCGGCGAGCAAGGCGGCGTTGCGCTCATTCGCACGCACGTGGCTCAACGAGCTGAAGGGCAGGAATATCCGGGTGAACGTGCTGAGCCCGGGGCCCATCGCCACACCGATGCAGGACCAGGTTCTCGACGAGGAGGCGAAGCGGATGTTCGAATCCGTGATCCCGCGGGGAAAGATGGGTCGTCCTGAGGAAATTGCGACAGTCGCGCTGTTTCTTGCTTCAGACGATTCGAGCTTCGTGAATGGAGTGGAGTTGTCTGTCGACGGCGGCCTGTCGGCCATCTAAAATCTCGCCGAAAAGCGTGTAAGGGCGCTACCAACGCGGTGAAGAGGATCTGAATTGTGGAAACCACTATGGATTCCTGATCAGTAAGCGGGATTGGCTTTGGTGATTGTCCAGCGGCTATTGTCACGCCTGCTCGCGCTACCGTCACTGCAAACGACGGTGAGCGCGCCCGGCTCCGCGCATCTGCTGTGGCCCGCGTGGCGCATCGCGCGCAGCGGGCCGCCAAACGCGGGTCGCGGTCCCGCTCGCCCGGTTACCCATTGACATTGGGTCCGTGGTTGATCAAAACGTCCCCTGAAAGGAGAGTTCGTATGAGCTATTCGATTATTGGCTTTGGCGCCGTAGGCCAGGCGCTCGCCCGAGCGTTTGCAAGAAAGAGCATCGACGTGACCGTCGCCAGCCGGCGCCCTCCCGAAGCGTTGATGCAGCAGGCACGAGCGATTGGCCCCACCGTTGTCCCCACGACGCTGCAGGATGCAATCGCGTCCGACACGATCTTCCTGGCAGTTCCGTTTTGGGAACATCGCGAAGTCGCGAAGCAACTCTCGACCTGGCAGGGCAAGACGATCATCGACACGACAAATGCTTTCGGTGTTCCCGTCGCAGACCTGGAAGGTCTGCCGTCGTCCGCAGTTGTCGCCAAAGCGTTTAGCGGCGCCAGGTTCGTAAAGGGCTTTAACCATCTGCCCGCTGCCGCTCTGGCCGCAGATCCGAGCGTGAATGGCGGCAGCCGCGTCGTGTTTCTGTCGAGCGATGACGACAATGCGGTGACACCGGTCGCAGCTTTGGCCGAACAGCTCGGTTTCGCGCCGATTGCGCTAGGACCGCTCAAGGATGGTGGCTCGCTTGTCCAGGCCAGGGGGAATAGCTGGGCTCAACTGATCTTCAAGGATCTCGTCAAGTTCAAATAGCGGTGCGTCACGACAAAGTCACATCGGCCACGTGCATGGCTAAACGCGTGCCGGTGCGTCACGGCGCACCCGTTTCGGGCACTGCGATCTGCCCATTCGCATGCTCTCCGACGCCACTCTTCCATCGCTCACTGGCCGATGCTCATGGCTGCCGCGCGCATCGGAATGCAACGTAGACGTTTGCTTTCACAGAGACTCGATCAATCGGGAAGCCTCCCGATCGCCAAAGACCTGGACCCAGCCTCCCCGGGTATCCATGTACTCCCTGATTGCCACGACTTGCCCGTCCTTCACTTCGTAGACGAAGCAGTAGTCGTTGCAGTAGTGACGCCCGTTGGGCAAACGGGCTGAGAGGCGATGCTCTACGAATACGACCGAATCCTCGGCAGCGATACACCGAAACACGTTGGTTCGGTCCGCAAATAAACGCGGGAAGATTCGAGTCGTTCGGCGACCGCGTGCTCATTGCCTGGAACGCGAGCCGCGAAGCCGCCCGTGCGGTTCACGACGCACTGCCGTTCATCCTGCGAGCGGCGCACGTAACGATGGCCATGCGCGATTCCAGGAACTCGTTCTGGGTGGCGCCACGCGATCCGTACTCTCCACGATGACGCTGCCGGTACTCATGTCTCATTGACCGACCGCACGCAGCGCGACGACCTGGCGAGGCCGCACAATATCCCCGGCGCAAGAGAAAGCCGCCGGGGACAAGACGCCCTTACATCGGTGTTTTCCACGCGATGCAGCAGATCGCCCTCGCTGAGAATCCCGACAACGGCGCCGGTGTCGTCGACGACCGGAACGCCGCTCACGTGATGGTCGGTGAGCAATGTCGCGGCCTCGAAGACCGACGCGTCAGGACGCAGGTTGACGACGTCCGTGGTCATGATGTCTGAAGCTTGCATGGTTCCTCCGTTAGCGGCTAACGCCGCACTGGAACTCAATTTAGAGATCGGCTGCACAGGTGCATCGACTTAAATCAATCAAGCGGACGCTTGCGCTAGGACCTTTCGTCGCCCGATGTGAAATGCCGTTTTCGGGACTGGCGTGGACCGGGTTGGCAACCAGCGCCAATGTGTTCGATTCTCGGGCCATCCTGAACTGTCCGACCATGTCGAAGCTTCCATTGCGACGCGCAACCCGACAAGGCCGCTCAGTCCAGCGCCTTGAGGTCCGCGTCAATCTTTTCAAGCGCGTCCTGCGAGATGAGGCCATCTGTGAATTTCGCCGCCGTCGTCAGCGACATGCCGCGCGCCATGCCGATCTGCGGATGCGAGGAGATGCCTGGCAGATGCTTTTCGACGATGGCTTTGGCCGCGGCGCTTTCCAGCAGGTCGCCCACGGTGGATTCGATTGAGTAGGACATCAGAGTTTTTTCTCGAATCCCGTCTGTGTGGGCAGACGTCTGCAAATCAGCGCTCGCCGGGCGCTCACCCTGGCTCTGAAAGGCAGGCAACGGCGGCAAGGCTTCGAAGCGTGGGGCACGCCTGGCCTGCCAGCCTGCGATGGCTTCGGACAGGTCCGCGGTATCGAATATGGCGCTCTGAAGGAGCGCCATGTGTTGCAGCGACTCCGCGGTTCCGTGGTCGCGCGCGAAGTTCATCGCCGTCTTGCTCCCTGCCACTGCCAACGGAGATTTCGATGCAATGCTGCGCGCCACCTCCATCGCATGGTGCTGGAGCGCATCGGCGTCGGGCAGCACGGCATTGACGAGCCCCACGGCGAGCGCCCGTTCGGCGCTCAAACGCTCGCTGGTGTACGCCATCTGGCGCGCGACGCCCGCCGGAATGAGCTTGGGCAGGCGTTGCAGCACGCCCAGATCGGCCACCATGCCGATCTGCGTTTCCTGCAGGCAGAAGAATGCGTCCGCCGTGCATACGCGAATGTCGCAAGCAACGGCAAGGTCGAGCCCGCCTCCGATGCACCCGCCCTGCACGGCGCAGATGACGGGGAAACGTGCCTTGTCGAGCACGTCGAAGCAGTCCATCAGACCTGCCAGGACGCGCTGAAAACCGAGGCGCTTGCGTGGACTGCTAGTGTCGAAGTCGTTCGAAATGTTGGCGAACACCTCGAAATCCATGCCGGCCGAAAAGTGCTTGCCCGTCGAACTGATGACGAGCACGCGGACTTCGCCACTCGTATCGAGCGTCTGCACGATTTCGCGCAGGCCCGCATAAAACGCAAGATCCATCACATTGAGCCGGTCGGGACGGTTCAATTGAAGATGCGCGATGCCTGCTTCGGTACTGAGGCGAAAGTATTGATCGTTCATGGGGTGCTCGACGAAAGGACGATTCTGATGGGAGCAGCCGTGTCAATGCTTCCGGACATTCACGCCGAGTCCCTCAATCCGGTTCAGGCGGTTACGACCCGGCCTTATACGCCGGGAGAAGATGAGCCAGACGTGCGCCCATCTCCGCACCCAGCACCTGCAGTGCGTTGAATGGCCGGATCATCACTTCGAATTCGACGATGCGACCCGCCTCGTCGAAACGGATCATGTCGATGCCTTTGAGCTGCTTGTCCTGCACGGTCGCGCTGAACTCGAGCACGACGTTCAGGCCGTCGGCGCTGCTGAACTGCCGATGGTAGGTAAAGTCCCCGAAAATGGTGATCACCGTACGCAGCGCCATCAGCAATGCGGGCGCGGGACCGTAGGGCTTGAACGCCATCGGCGAGCGAAATACGGCCTCTGGATGCACGATGGATTCCAGCCGGCTGAGATCCTTGCTGTCCACGAGCTCATGCCAGATCGCGAGGGACCGCGCGACAGCGGGAGGCAGGTTGAGTATGGCGTCGTTCATTTCAGGTCCGTTTTCAGGTCGAGAGAAAACGCAGCGCGCTCACAACGAGGCGGCAAGCGTGGTGCCCTCGTGGATGGCCCGTTTGGCGTCGAGTTCGGCGGCCTCGGCGGCACCGCCGATCACGTGGACCTTGCGGCCGGCGGCCAGCAACTGGTCGGCCAGCTCGCGCAGCGGCTCCTGTCCCGCGCAGACCACGACGTTGTCGACGGCGAGGGTTTGCGGCACACCGTCGATGCTCACGTGCAACCCATCGTCGTCGACGCGCTGGTATTCCACCGAGGAGGACATGCCAACACCGCGCGCCTTCAAGGCCGTTCGGTGAATCCACCCCGTGGTCTTGCCGAGGTTTTCGCCAACCTTCGAGCGCCTGCGTTGCAGCAGATGCACGCTGCGAGTCGCCGGACCCACCGCTGCCCGACGCAATCCGCCGCGTTCGGCATAGGCCGTGTCCACGCCCCATTCGGCGAAGAATTTTTGCGGATCGAGGCTCGCGGACTCGCCCTCATGCACGAGGTACTCGGCCACGTCGAAGCCGATTCCGCCAGCCCCCACAATGGCGACGTCAGATCCCACCGGCTTGCCGTCGCGCAACACGTCCAGATAGCCCAGCACCTTGGCATGGCTGGCCCCTTCGATGCGCAGCTCGCGCGGCAGAACGCCGGTCGCCACGACCACCTCATCGAAGCCCTCCTGCATCAGCGCTTCGGCGCTCGCGCGCGTGCCGAGGCGAAGCTCGACGCCCGTCAATTCGATCTGGCGGCGGAAGTAGCGCAGAGTTTCATTGAACTCTTCCTTGCCCGGTACCTTTTTGGCGATATTGAACTGGCCGCCGATCTCGGTGCCGGCCTCGAAGAGCGTAACGGCATGCCCGCGGCTGGCCGCAGTCACCGCGCAGGCGAGACCTGCCGGCCCCGCGCCCACGATCGCCACGCGCTTTGGCTGTGAGGCAGGCCGGATGACGATTTCCGTCTCGTGGCAGGCCCGCGGATTGACGAGGCAGGACGTGACCTTGCCTGCGAACGTATGGTCGAGACAAGCCTGATTGCAGCCGATGCAGGTATTGATCTCGTCGGCGCGACCCTCGCGGGCCTTGCGCACGAATTCGGCATCGGCGAGGAACGGACGGGCCATCGAGACCATGTCGCACGCGCTGTCGGCGAGCAACTGTTCGGCGAGCTCGGGCGTGTTGATGCGATTGGTGGCAACGAGCGGCACCGAGACCTTACCCATCAGTTGCTGCGTGACCCAGGCCCAGGCGCCGCGCGGCACCTTGGTGGCGATGGTGGGAATCCGCGCCTCGTGCCAGCCGATGCCCGTATTGATGATGGTGGCACCCGCCTGCTCGACGGCCTGTGCGAGCTGGATGACCTCCTCCAGTGTCGAGCCGCCCTCGACCAGATCGAGCATCGAAAGCCGGTAGATGATGATGAAGTCGCGGCCGACGCGTTCCCGCACGCGGCGCACGATCTCCACCGCAAAACGTATGCGGTTCTCGTAACTGCCGCCCCAGCGGTCAGTGCGATGATTGGTGCGCATCGCAATGAACTCGTTGATGAGGTAGCCCTCGGAGCCCATGATTTCCACGCCGTCGTACCCTGCATAGTGTGCAAGGGCTGCGCAGTGGACGAAATCGTCGATGGTTTCCTCAACCTCGTCGTCACTCAACTCGTGAGGGGTGAACGGATTGATGGGGGCTTGCAGCGCACTGGGCGCGACCAGCATCGGCTGATACGAGTAGCGGCCGAAATGCAGGATCTGCATGGCGATCTTGCCGCCTTCCGCGTGGACGGCGCGCGTAATCGTACGGTGCTGCCCGGCTTCCTCTTCCGTGGTCAACATCGCGCCGCCATGCATGGGGCGCGCGCGTTCGTTCGGCGCTATGCCGCCGGTCACGATCAACCCAACTTCGCCACGCGCGCGCTCCGCATAGAACGCGGCCATGCGCTCGAAGCCATTCGGCGCTTCCTCCAGACCGACGTGCATGGAGCCCATCAGCACGCGGTTCTTCAAGGTCGTGAAGCCCAGATCGAGCGGGCGCAAAAGGTAGGGATAGCGATTTGTCATGTTCATGCAACTGGTTGTATGACGGCGAAGTCGATGATGCAACCAGTTGCATAGAGAATCAAGCGAATGCGAGGATTTCGAAAACCTCCTCTACAACGTCTCTTTGATCAAACGTGACTCTCGCACTCCTAGCGCGCTGCGATCCCCTGGGCTCCAGGCGGTACGCCGGTCACTGAACCAATCGGTTCGAGCGTGCCGTCGGGCATCACGCGAAACCCGGTTACGGCGCCGTTGCCCTCCCGCACATAGAGGAATTTGCTGCGACTGCTGAGCGCCATGTCGAGCGGAGCGCTGAGCGCACCTGCAGCGGGATTGAGAAGGTTTATCTTCCCGTCCGCAGCAATGCGCAGACTGCTGATCGTGCCGCTACCGGCATTGGCGGTATAGGCAAAACGTCCGTCGCCGGTTGTGACGAGCCAGCAAGGAGCGGACTGGCCCAGCGGGATCGCCGCGCTGATTGATTCAAGATGTTTGCCGTCTTCTACTTCGTATGAGGAAACCGAACCAGAGCCGGCTTCAGAGACGATTGCATAACCGCGTGTCGTGATGGAAAACCCGAACGGTGTAACGCCGTTTGAGGCATGCGGGGTCGGTGTCGAAGCGTAGCCGGTAAAGCCGACGGAATACGTGTCAATGAGTTGCGTGCCCTTTTCGGTCACCAGCAATTCGTTGCCTTCCGGTGCGAACCTGACTTGCGCCGGCTGGGCAGAGGTTCCGCCGGCAAGTGGTCGCTGCGAGCCGGGTAAAGCAACGAGGCGCTTGCCGAACGCGTCGACAAAATAGCCACTAATGTTCGGCGTGCCGCCGGCGTTGAGCACATAAGCGATGAGCCCCTTGACCGTCACGCTGACGGGCATCTTACCGCCCGATGGCTTTCTGTCGAGCAACGTCAGTTTGCTGCCGTCGATTGCAAAAAGCGAAACATCATTGCTGCCGGCATTCACCGCGAGCAGAAAGCCCGAGTCCAACGTCAGTGCGCCCTGCGAGCCTAGCGGATCGGCGCCCGTGCCCGCTCCTTTTCCGCCGGTCTGATAGGTGGCCGCGTAGGTCAGTGTTCCGTTTGCGGCTCGAGCATAGACAAGCACCGAGTTTCCGGAAGGCTGGTTCGACATGACGTAGACCGCCCCGGGCGGATCGACCTCGGAAGCGGCTTGCGCAAAGCTGCTTGAAGCGAATCCCAGCGCTGCGGCGAACGCGATGGTCCGCAATGGAAACGATGAAACGTACGTGACAAATGACATGACGAACTCCTTGCCTGGTAGACACGACTTCGTTAAGGGAACTGCCACTGCACTGCACACTCGTTCTTCTCTCGTAGCACCGGTTGCGAATATGGAAAGCACACCTTATTAATGACGGCGGGCGCCTGGGAACGTCGGCCCTTGCGGCTCAATGCGTGCCGTTGGTGACTCGTGCCGCGCCGATGATTGCACCGTCCGTCGACTGGATCAGTATTGCCGCCTGTTCACCGGCCGGCGGCGCAGGCTCGAGCTTCAACGGAGCGCCGGTCCATTCGCCGACGGCCTGTATCGAGCGAACGATATTTGACTCCCTGAGCGTACGCCCCGTGTTTTCGCCTCGCCCGACCTCGGTCACGTGCCCGGTGTCATAGCCAACCAGCAAGATCTGACCATGGCCGGTGCCGCGCCCCACCATGACTGATAACGTCCCGCCGTGGCGCACACCACTAACCTCCACCCCCGCCTCGTCCGCTTTCTGCGCGATCGCGATTGCCGCCTCAGCTGCACGTCGATTCGAACCCACCAGTCCCTTCTGGCCGTCGATCACCATTTGCGGGGTGTAGGCGCTCTCACCAAACCGGGCGCTGTACTCGGCCTGGCGCTGCGTGGCGGCTTCCAGCGAGTAAGGGTCGCGCCAGCCCAGGCCGTCCCAGTACGTCACGTGAAACGCGAGGGGAAGCACCTCCTGACGGTCACGCGATAGCTCAGATAGATAGGCATCCGCGGGAGGACACGAGGAGCACCCTTCCGAGGTGAACAGCTCCACAACGACAGGCCTGGCCGACGCCACGACGGGTGCGGCCAGAAAAAAGAGCGCAATAGCAACGAGCCGAACGGGCATGATCGGTCTCCAGGACGACAGGACTGCCTCTTAATTCGTTCGGTTACGCATGCCGGTTACAGCCGGAAGGAATATATTTCGTCGGGCCTCGCGCGCACTTACGGATTGACGTCGTGGGCAGCACCTGGATCGAGAAAACGGGGAAGCGATGCAATGGCAGGCTTTGGCAGCGGCACGCTGTAGAGGAAGCCCTGGGCAATCTCGCAGCCATGCGCATCGAGAAAGGCGGCCTGCTCTATTGTCTCGACGCCTTCGGCAACGACCCGCTGCCCGAGGCAACGAGCGATGGAAAGGATCGCCTTCACAAGTTCGGCATGGCGCCGGTCAGTCGTGACTCGCTGTACGAACGTACGGTCGATTTTGAGCGTATCAATGGGGAATCGGGTCAAATAGCTGAGTGCGGAATAGCCGGTGCCGAAATCATCGATCGCAATCGATAGACCCATGCTTTCAAATTCGAGAAGCGCGCTCAGGACCGAGTCGTCCTCTTCCAGCAGCAGACTTTCGGTAATCTCAAACTCCAGCCACTCCGGTCGACAGCCGGTTTCATCGAGGACATCCTTGACCGTCAGTGCGAGGTCGCGCGACTGAAACTGTCTCGCCGAAAGATTGATCGACACCCTGTGGCGCTCGCCACGCCCGGTGTTCCATTCGACGGCCGAGCGACACGCTTCGCGAAGCACCCACCGCCCAAGATCGACAATAAGGCCGGTTTCCTCCGCAAGCGGCACGAACTGATCCGGGCGAATAAAGCCCACTCCAGGGCGATTCCATCTCAACAAGGCTTCCGAACCAATGACTTCCGCGCCGCGAAGCGTAACTTGCGGCTGGTAATACAACTCAAACTCGCCCAGATCGACTGCGCGCCGCAGCTCCGACTCGAGCGAAAGACGTGCCGTGGCCTCGACGGTCAGGTCCTTCGTGTAAAAGCGAAAACCGCGACGCCCTGAGCGCTTCGCAAGGTACATCGCAGAGTCTGCGTATCTCAGCAAGTCTTTCGCATCGGTGCTGTCGACGGGATACAGCGCAATCCCGACGCTGCACGATATGAACACTTCTCTTCCGTCGAGCAGGAAAGGTTCGTCGAGCCGGCTGATGATGCTCGCGGAGATCTCCTCGAGGATGCCGCGATCGGCAATCTCGGGCAGCAGAACGGCGAACTCGTCACCACCAAAGCGGGCAACCGTGTCCCCCACCCGCACGCATGAAACCAGGCGATGCGCGGCCTCACGCAGCAACTCATCACCGACCGCATGACCCATCGTGTCGTTGACACCCTTGAAGCGGTCCATGTCGATCATCATGACGGCCGTATAGTGGCCGTGCGTGCTGTTCGCGATCGCCAGACGCAATTGCTCGTTGAACAGGACGCGATTCGGCAGCGCCGTTAACGCGTCGAAGTACGCCATCCGATGGATCTTTCCTCTGGAAGCGTGCAGTTCCGAGATATCCCGCCCTACGGCAAGGACGGTTTCCACCTTGCCGTCCGCTCCCAGTTCCGCTGTCAACCGGATCAGCTGGCATAGTTCCCTGTTCCCGTCAGGCCCCCAGACCAACTCGAATTCCCTGTCGCTTGCCGTCGCGAATACTTCCCTGAGCTGCTGCTCATAGAGGACGGAGCCTGGCCCGCCTGGATATTCGGCCGGCGTCCTGCCGAGCAGCGCTTTTGCCCCTCCATTGGCGAGCGCGGCGAAAGTTGGATTGACGTAGAGGCGTCGGCAATCCCGTCCATACCGGGCGACCGTATCGGGCGAGTTTTCAACGAGGGTTCGAAATTCGCGTTCCCGGCGGGCCAGCATTTCCTCGAAACGGCGCCGTTCACTCATGTCGCGTGCCACGCCGAGAACGCCCGCCACCGTCCCCCCTGCATCGAACACCGGCAGGCGTCGAGTTTCGAGCAAAGTACGTTCGCGGGTCGACGGAGCGACCACCCAATCGTCGTTCACGCAAACATGCAGCGCATCGATTGCTGCCTTGTCGCGTTCCCGGAAGTAGTCCGCCAGCTCGGCATCGAAAATGTCGTAATCGGTTCTGCCGAGAATTTCAGCTTTCGGCTTGCCGACAAATTGCTCGAAGCTGTAATTGCAAAGCAGGAAGATCCCAGCGGTGTCCTTTAGCCACACCATATCGGGGATGGTATGGAGCACGGTCATCAACTGTGCGCGCGCGTCGGACAGTTGACGCGCCTTGTCTTCGAGGCGTCCGTTAAGTTGAAGGATCCTCTCGTATTGGGCCCGCTGCTCGGACTCCGCCCGCTTACGTTCGGTGATGTCCAGAATCGCACCGATCAAGCCGGCCTGGCGGCCTTCATCGTCGTGGAAAACCGCCTTGCTGAATTCCACGTCACGCACGGCTTTCTTTGCGTTCTGGACTTTGAATTCGTATCGCTGGATACCGCCTTTCGCGAATAGCTCCTCGTCCATGGCGAAATAGGTTTGCGCCAGCTCGGAAGGACTCGTCTCAAAGACGGTCTTGCCGATGAATCGCTCCTTGGGGACGCCAAGAAATTCTTCGAAAGCCCGATTGAGATGAAGGTACCGCCCTTCCCTGTCTTTCGAAAAGACAGGAATGGGCATGGTATCGAGCAACGATTCGAGAAACGACTCGCGTTCACGGAGCTTCGCCTCCGCACGTTTGCGCGCCGTGATGTTGAAATAGATCGCGAGCACCGCAGGACCCGCGTCCGCTGTCGGATGGCTTACGAACTGCACGAGGTAATGCTCGCCCTGCATCTGCGGCAGCCCATCGAACGGCAGTTCCAGCTCACGCGCAACGCCAGTGATCGCGACTTCGCGAATGGTATCGAGGTACTGCTGCAGCGCCTGGGGTGAAAACATCCGGGCTTCGGCATTCGTCGCGCAGGCGCTTTCGGATGCGGCCCTCATCATCGCCGCGGCCGCGCTATTCATGTAGCGCCGTTGGCCCTGCGCGTCGTAACGGATGACCGGCATAGGCAGGTTGCTGAGCGGCTCGCCGTAGTCGCTTTCTGCGTCCATTCCAGGGTTTCTCATGCTGTCAAAGAGAATGTGTGCTCGTACAACGCCATCTACGCACGCGTTCCCGGAATCGGCAACTTCAACAACGCGCAACACGGCATGCCATCAATGCGGTAACGGCAGGATACGGAAATTCTGAAGAGCGTAAAAATGGGAGCGATGGATTTCCGGCAAGCACATGGCGGGCACTGTCCGCGAATTCATTCAACGTTTGCGTGTGTTATCGATCACGCCTCACTCTGGCATCGCTTTAGACGACATCGATATGTTATATAGGCGCAGTGCCTACTCTCGCCGAACCTGCATGCCGCTCTTCGATCTGCGCACGGTCATCCTGATGTCTTCGGTTATGCCAGGACTCATGGCAATCGCGTTGTTCTCGCTGGCCCGAAGCTTTCCTCAGAACATACGCGGCGTCCGTCATTGGGCATCAGGTGCGCTGGTGGTCAGCGTATCGGTACTCCTCCTCGCGTTTCGCGGCAGCCTGGCGGACTGGCTTTCGATCCTGGTTGCGAACTGCGGAATCGTTTTTGGCGCGGGGCTGGGACTCGTTGGCACCCAGCTCCTCTATGGGTGCCGACCCAGTTGGCGCTTCGTCTCGCTGCTCGTCTTCGTTGCGGCGGCCGGCACGACCTGGCTGTGGCTGGTCCATCCATCGGTTGCGGGCCGCACGATCGTGATCACCGGGGTGCTCGCGGTACTCTACGGCACGCACGGCGTGGTTATGCTCCGCCTGGGTCGACCCAGCCGCACGGCGCTTTCCATTGGCGCACTGCTTCTTGCCGAATCCGCAGTTGCGGGCGCACGCTGCCTCTCCGTCGCGCTTGCGACGAGGGGCCTACCCGATCTCTTTCATCCGGAGTGGATGCAGACGGTGTATCTCACCGCGGGCGCCGCGTTTTCCCTGCTCGTGACAGTGGGCCTGCTGCTGATTGCCATGGAGCGGTTACGCATCCAGCTCGAGCGGCAGTCATACCGCGATCCGTTGACAGGTTTGCTCAACCGCCGCGCGCTCGCGCTCGCATTCGAAGAGGAACGTGAACTGGCGAAGCGTAACGGGGCCGTGCTCTCCATGCTCCTGATCGACCTCGACCACTTCAAGCGGGTCAACGACGAGCATGGGCACGATATGGGAGACAACGTCCTGATCGACTTCGCGGAGCGCGCCAGCGCGGCAATACCGGCGTCAGCGTATCTCGCGCGCTGGGGAGGAGAAGAGTTCGCCGTGCTGCTGCCGGCGCTCGCCCTCCAAGACGCTCACCGGCTGGCCGAAGCGATCTGCGCGCGAATCTGCGAGCCCGGCTTCACTGCGCCCGTGATTCGATACACATGCAGCATCGGCGTGGCCTGCCTTGCCGCCGCCGAAGCGACGATCCAGCAACTGGCGCGCGATGCCGACACGGCGCTCTATCACGCCAAGCATCTCGGCCGTAACCGCGTGGAGATCTGCGACCGCGCATTTGCTGCCTGAAACAGCCAGGCAGCCCGGTAGGCGACGAAATCAGTTCTTCACCGGGAAATACCAGAGATTGCGGTCGGTATAGCCGAACTGCCTGATGATCGATGCCAGCGTGCCGTCGGCCCGCATCTCGTCGAGCGTTCGCGACACCGCGTTGTTCAGATCGACGTCGCCCTTGCGCAACGCGTAGCGCGCGTACCCGTACTCCTGCGGCAGCGGCCTGTAGTCAGCCACCATTTGCATGGCGGCAGAGGGATGCTGCTTCAGAAATTGCCCGATCTTGATGTCGTCTTCCATTGCAACGTCGATGCGCCCCGCGATCAGATCGGAGAACTCCGCCTCGTTGCTCGTGTAGAGCTTGAGTTCCTTCAGGTCCTTGCGCCCTTCGAGCAACTGGTGATTGATGCTCCCGCGCACCGTGCCGACGGTATGCCCGGCAAAGTCGTCCCACCCATGAATGTTCGACGGATTGCCACGCTGTACCGCGATGCCCGATCCGTACCAGTATGCCGGGCTGGTGAATGCCACGACGCGCAAGCGCTGCTCGTTCTCGTGCAGGTTGTCGACGATGACGTCGGCGCGGCCGGCGAGCAGCGCCGGAATCATCGCGTCGAACGGCACGATATCCCACGTGACCCTCGTGATCTTCAGTCGCTTCGTGATTTCGCGGAAGATGCGCACGTCCGCGCCGTCGAACGTGTGTGTTTTTTCGTCCCGGAAGGTCGACGGCGGATCGGCGGCGATCACGAGCGTGATGCCGTTCCTGATGGCGTGCGCGTACGATCCGTCTCCGCCATCGAAACGCACGTCGCTGATTGCGCTGCCATCAGCCGCATGAGCATTGGACAACAAGGTTGCAACACCCATCAATATCGATGCAAATGCCAGCGTAGCCTTACGCATGAAACGCCCCGAATTAGTTAGTTATCCAGATGTGGTGAATCGTTCGTATTATTCGCCTTGCTGCCTCGCGCGCGAGCGCGCCGGTCATCGCGGACGCACTACGGCGTTCGCCGTGCGCGTGGCGCCCATCTTGCGCTCGAGCCAGTGCACAACCAGGGCGCTCGGCCAGGAAAATGCCAGATAAAGCGCGCCGACCAGCGTGAATATCGTGACGTACTGGAAGTTCGTCGACGAGATGATCTGGCCGGTGAACATCAGCTCCTTGACCGTCACGATCGACACGAGCGAGGTGTCCTTGAAGAGCGAAATCGCATAGTTGCCGAGCGGCGGTACGACGATACGAATGGCCTGGGGAAGCACGATCAGGCGCAGCGTCTGGCCGCCGGACATGCCGAGCGCCTTCGCGGCCTGCGTCTGGCTCTTCGGCACCGCTTCGATGCCCGCGCGATACACCTCGGCGAGATACGCCGAATAGTTGATCGACAGCCCGATGACACCCGCCGTGAACGGCGCGAAGCGAATCCCGAATGAGGGCAGCACGAAGTAGATGTAGAACAGTTGCAGCAGCGCGGGCGTGCCGCGAATGACCTCGATATACACCGATGCAATGGCTTGCGGCAGCCGCGCGCGGCTGATTCTGGCGATGGCGAGCAGCAGGCCGAACGGCAGGCTGAGCGCCAGGATGCTAAGGGTCAGTTCGATGCTCGTGAGCGCTCCTTTGAGCAGATCGGGCAGATAGCTGCTCACGTCGTGCAGATCGAACAGATCGAAAAAGGTGGTCAGCATGAGGTCCTCGCCCCGTCGCGGGGGCACCAGTGATCCGCCAGGAAGATGCGCGCCAGCTCGCCGCGTTACGCGCCAACCTGCGCGCCGAGCATCCGGCTGATGCGTTCTGCATGGTTGCGCAGCGTGCGCCCCAGCGCGTGCAGGTCGTCGTCATCCAGTCCGTTCTTGAGCGTCGTCACGCTGATCGCAGCCACGCCTTCGCCGTCGCGGTTCGTAATCGCCGCGCCGACGCAAACCACCCCCAGATTGTCTTCTTCGTCGTCGAATGCGTAGCCGCGCTCGGCGACCAGGATCAGATCCTTCATCAGCTCCGCGGGTGTCAGGCGGGTGTACTCGGTACGGCGCGGCATGCCGGTGTGCGCCAGCAGCTTGACGACCCGCGCCGGCGGCAATAGCGCGAGCAGGGATTTGCCGAGCGCCGAGCAATGCGGGAGTTCGCGTTGTCCGAGCGCGGACGCGATCCGCACGATGCCCGGCGCCTCGACACGGTTGATTGCGACTGCGTAGCCGTAGTCGTCGAGCACCGCAAGCCGGGATGTGAGACCGGTCGTGTCGGTCAGCTCGCGCAGAACCGGCATCGCAAGCTGGGATATGCCGACGTCTGCCGCCGCCCGGTCGCCGAGGTGCATGAGCGCAAAGCCGAGCCGATAGCGCCGTGAGCCGCCGAGGCGCACATCGGTGACGTAATGACGGGCGAGCAAGGTCTGCAATAACTCGAACGCCGTGCTCTTCGACACGCCGATTGCCGTCGCAATCTCGGCAACGGTAAGCCCCTCGTTATCGCTGCCCCCCAGCGTCTCCAGGACATCGAGCGCGCGGCTTACGCTGCGAAGCGCGTTGCGCTCCCCAATGGTTTGGTCCGTTTGTGTCATTTGTATTTCGTCTTTTATCCGCTAGCGGACGGTCGAGCGTTTCAGCCAGCTTAGCGCTGCCAATATTGACAGTCATCAAGGTGGAAACTACCATAAATAACGCGCCGAACGACGTTCGGCCTAGCCGAACAAAATATTTATTCGGCATACGGGACGCCTGATTCATGGCGTGCCTTACCCAGGTAAATGACAACAGGAGGCCGCAGGGCCGGTGGTGCGCTCGGGGCATGCATGCGCGGCGCCATATTCCGACGGCAAATAAAGATGGGAACAGTGTCAGAAAGGGGTTTGGTCGGTGGCGGGGAACCGAGAAAGTCGGGCGCCTGGTCGTCGCAAGCCGCTCACAGCGATATCCTGCACATCAAATCCGTGATTCAGCGATTGTCTGCAGAGGACCTGAACGAGTCGCGTTTGCCGCCGGCTTATTGGCGAAAGCGCTTGCAGGAAATCATGCAAAGCCATCAATTGTCGAAAAGCCAGTTCGACGAAATCGACCGGCTACTCGCGACATTGAAGGAGTAATGGCGCACGGCAACGGCGACGGCTCACACGGCCGTTTTACGAACGACTAGCAGGCAAAAAGCGAATTCGCGGCGCGCACCGATTTACGGTCAACAGCCTGCAACCGCCACTGCCATGCTGTTTCGTTGCACGCGCTGTTATCCGACCAGCGCGCATCGCCATGGCCCGAGCGGACTTCCTGCCGCTCGTCCAGGCTGAGACCGCGCATGGTGCAAAGGGGTGCATCGGTTTGCGGGGCGCATAAGACCGTCTCGTCGCCGCCGCCGCGGACGTCGCCCCACGAAGGCAGGTTGACACCTTCATGTGACTCGCGCGACCAGCGTTTCTGGTCGAGATCGATCCACACAAGGGCGAATTCGTGTTTGACTGCCGGGTTGGAACCATTGATCAGGATGGTCAGTCGCATGAGCACTCCGTGCAGTGCGGCTCGTTAGTGGGATCGCGGCTCGAATCGCAAGTTGTCAGTCTAGAAGTTCCGCGATGGAACGCAAGCGGATTTTCCATATATTGGGAAAACTCCGTGGTGCGGATACGCACATAATGCGTAGGTCCAACCGAGATTCGATGACGGCGGCGCAGCTTCGGTTCGCCCGGGGGTCGGAATGAGTTCTCCGCATCCTTGCGTCCGATCTGGTCTATGCTCATGAAATCATATGATCTGAATCGGGGAGACGACGTGCTCACGTCCGCCAGGGGCGACAAGTTCTGGACCGCCGGCATTTTGCGCCGCATTTATGTTCTCAGGGTCCTGGGCTACGCGATCGGCTCCATACCCGTCCTGGCCTTGCTGCATGTGCAACATGCCCCGGCGTTGCTCTTCTTCGGCGTTCTTGCCATCTGTCTCATCTGGCCGCATGTCGCTTATTTGCGGATACGCACTGTCGCTGACGATGCACTCCGCAAAGAGAAATGGAGCCTGCTCTTCGATTCGGCTTTTGGCGGCTGGCTGGCCGCGGCGGTTCATTTCGAACCGGTCGCAACCGTCGTCATCCTGTTGATGTTTGCGCTCGACACCATGGCGGTGGGTGGTTGGCCGGTCTTCGTCGCCGGGTTGGGCGCGAGTGCGGCGGGCCTTATCGCGGGAGCGGCAATCTTCGGTATCGCGGCAACGCCGCTGGACGTACGGATCGCGCCGGTGTGGCTGCCCATCATCTTTATCTATCCACTCCTTTTCGCCAAAACGACCCATGACATGTCAGTCAGGCTTCTCGATCGGTCGCGCCGTTTACGCGAACTCAGCGAATGCGACAGCCTGACCCGGCTCGCGAATCGTTCGGCGCTCAGCGCACGATTGCAGGCACTCCTTACTGATCCCGGCCGCCACGGCGAGTCCGTCTACGTTGTGTTCCTCGACCTGGACACGTTCAAGACCGTCAACGATGCGCTCGGGCACAGCGTCGGCGATCAACTGCTCGTCGAAGTTGCCGGGCGTCTGCGAGCCTGCGCCCGCCCGGGCGACATTCTCGGTCGCTACGGCGGCGACGAGTTCATGATCGTTGCGCCGCGCGGGCGGGACGACACACGCTTCGATCTGCCCGATGCCGTGCTCGCGGCGATCGCGAAGCCGGTGCTCGTCGGCGGAAATGAGCTCGTGGTGAGCGCGAGCGTCGGCATCAGCGTGTTTCCAGCGGATGGAGACAATGTCGAAACGCTGATCTCGTGCGCGGACATGGCGATGTACGCGGCCAAGAGTCGTGGCCGCAATTGCTGGGATCGCTATCGACCCGAAATGCGCGAGAACGCTGACGTAAAGCTCATCCTTTCGGCGCGTCTGAGAAAGGCGATCGAAGCAGGTACGCTGCGCGTGGACTACCAGCCACAGGTCGACATGCGCAACGGCCGGGTGCTTGGCGTCGAAACCCTTGCGCGTTGGCACGATGAGATTTACGGCGAGATCGCCCCTGCCGAATTCGTGTCGATGGCGGAAGCTGCGGGATTTGTCGCGACGCTCGGCGAGTGGGTGCTGCGTGAGGCTTGCCGTCAGTCGGCGCTTTGGAGGCACATGGGGATTGCGCCCGTGCGCATATCGGTCAATCTGTCGCCGCTTCAGTTGCAACGCACGGATATTGTCGAGACATTTCAGGCCATCCTGCAGGAGACGGGCGTCGATCCGACAGACCTCGAACTCGAGGTCACCGAGACTGCGTTGATGAAGCAACCGGAGATCGCCGCGCGCCGCCTTCACGAATTTCGCCGCGCGGGTATCCGTATTGCGATCGACGATTTCGGCATGGGCTACTCGAGCCTGAGTCAATTGCACGCGCTGCCGGTCGATCGCATCAAGATCGACCGTACGTTCATGCAAGGCGTCGGGGAAACGGACACGGGCGCGATCGTGAAGGCGATCGTTACGCTTGCGCAGACGCTCGGTTTATCCGTCATCGCCGAAGGTGTGGAGACGCTCGCGCAGCAGGAGTTCCTGCTCGCTCTCGGTTGCGTGGAAGCGCAAGGATTTCGCTTCAGCAGACCGCTCGATGCCGGGAGCATCACGCGTGTGCTCGCCGACGGCAGCCCACTACCGCGGCCTTCGCTTGCCACGGTTGGCGAAAACGTCATCGTCTGAGCCGCGCAGCGCCGCGCGGGCAAGCAACGCCTGAAAGTCCACGCAAGTGCATGCTATGCTGGCGTCACGTGACTTGCCAAAACCCACAATACTCCAGCGCATCAGCGACATCAAAAAGTCCGTGTGCGGTCGTTGTGAATATGCCGCCCGACCCGGCTTGTGGTCCGCACACCGCTGATACGCTGAAAATGCAATGACAAGCGCCATGCATAAGCCGTTCTCCATTCTTTTCGTCGATGACGACGAGATGTCTCGTACCCACTTCGCGCGCGCCATCCAGGGGCTTTACCCGGTCCATCTCGCGCGCAACGCGAACGAAGCCATCGAGATACTCGAGGAGCACGGACCGGACATTGCTGTCCTGGTGACCGACTTCCGCATGCCGGTCAGCAATGGCGATCAGTTGCTGCGTGAAGCCGCCCAACGATATCCCCGTATCGTGCGGATTCTGGTGACCGCTTATGCCGACAAGGACATGTTGTTGCGTACGGTGAATACGGGCGGCGTATTTCGCATCATCGAAAAGCCGCTGCGGATCGAAATGGTACGCGAGACGCTGCGCGAGGCGATTGCGCAGTGGACCGAGCGTGAAACGCGTCAGCATCAATTGCTGGCGATGGATGATCCGCGTGCGCGACAACGGTCCTGGCATTGCTCCGGAAATCAAGGCGCGACTCTTGCGGGACCCCATCACGACTCACGCCGAAGAAGGTGGCCCTGGCATGGGCATGATCTTCTGCAACCGCATCATGCGATCTTTTGGCGGCGGCCTCGAAATCGACTCCACCTTGGGCGTCGGAACGACCGTGACCATGCGCTTTGGCACCCGCAAGGAACGCGCGAAAGCGACTGGCACGGAACGGCCGCTCGAACCTCAGTCCTCGCTCGATGCGTCCGGCTGATCGACCGGGCTTATCGCAGCCACAAAATACTGATGCAACGCGTCGGCCGAGCGGTTCCCCAGCGCGGTGGTCTGGTCGAACCAGTCGGTCTCGACCGGCCATTGGCCATCGAGAACCCGTGGATAGATCTGCTTAACATACAGGTGCAGCGCTTTCGCGCCGATGTTCCCGCTGATACCTAAAAGAACGTGTAGCGTCGCGTGCACTGCCCGGATGTCACCGGCCTCTACACTGCTTGCAAGCTGCGCCAGTAGCGAGCGGATTTGCGCAATGCCCTTGAGGAAGGTCTGATCCAGCATGTCGAGCGACGCCAGTTCGTCGAGGTGTGCCTCATCGAGCAGGTCGTTTTCCGCGATCGCTGCCGGATTGGCAGCGCGATTTGCAACCCGCATGACCGGCACCGCCGGGCGCTCGCGTTTCTCCGGGGCGCTCGCCACGCGCAAGTGTGCAAACTGCCGTGCGAGGCAGGCATAGAGCACGCCGACCTGCACGGGTTTAGTCATGACCTCGTTCATGCCCGCTGCGAGACAGGCCCTGACCGCCGCCATATCGGACTGGCCGGTCAGGGCCACAATTGGCATCTCGCCATACTCGTCCACGCGGGCGCGAATCCACGCTGCCGTCTCCACGCCGCCCATGCCGGGCATGTTCATGTCCATCACGATGGCGTCGACGTTGCCGCCGCCCTGCAGGCGCGCCAGCACGCCCTGTCCGTTTTCCGCCTCCACGACGCTGGCGCCACATCGCTCCAGATAGCTCTTCGCCACCATCCGGTTGTAGGTGTCGTCGTCCGCGACGAGAATCGTCTTGCCCGCGAATCCGTCAAAGCGTGGGTGGCGCAAATGGCGATCGCCGCTTTCCATGAGTTTCTGCAGCGTACTCACCAGCTCCACCATGCGTATGGACTTGCTGATCGTTGCGTCCATGCCGGCACCCTTCGCGAGCACACGAGCCAGGTTGTGAGCTTCGGCCGTATAACCGACCACAAGAAGGCTGCCGCCGGCCAGGTCGGCATCGGAACGGATCTTCTCCGTGGTCGTGTAGCCGTCGAGACCCGGCATGTTGATGTCCATCAGCACGAGATCGTAGGCCGCACGCTCTCGAAGGAGCGTCAGCGCGCGTTCGCCGCTCTCCGCTTCGACAACCCGGGCGCCCACCCCTGAAAACGCGTGGCAGACTTTCTCGCGTATCACCGCGTCATCGTCCACAAACAGTATGGCCTTCCCGCTAAAGAAGTCCGTGGCGCGCGCGAGAAGCGTCTGCCGGTAAGCCGCGATTTCGCTCTCCGGTATGGCAGGAAAATCGAGCGTAAACTGGGTGAATCTGCCCGGTTCCGAACGGCACTCGATCGTGCCGCCGAACGAGCGCATCGCACGCTGGCAGTAGGCGAGCCCCAAACCCGTGCCGGCAGAATTTCCCTGGGTACGGAAAGGCTCGAACAGATGGGACATCATCTCGGCTGCGATGCCCGGTCCCGTGTCGTGAACGATCACCCTGTTCCGGTCGACAGTCAGCGTAAGTGTTGCCGTGGGATGCGCCGCCATGTGATGCAGCGCATTCTTGATCAGATTGAACAAGGTAAACAGATAGACGGTCTCGTCGACCTTGAAGGTAAAGTCTTCGAGGACCATCAGTTTCACGCGGCTGCGCTCCTTCCTGCCGCTAAAGCCGTACTCGTCGAGCGCCTTGCGTGTCGCCTCCGCGGCGCTCGCATAGTTGAGATTATCGGACTGCATGGGCTTGGCGCTGACTTCATCGAGCGTCATCGCGATGATTCTCAGCCCGCGATCGATCGCCAGCTGTCCGTGCGCAACGTGCTGCGAGAGCGAAGCCACCGCATCGACCGGCAACGCCGGCGAGGGCCTCGACTCAGCCATCGCGGGCAGCGCCTCCTCGACGCGGTCGAGTACGTACCTGAGCTGGCTGAGCGGATTCCTCATTTCATGGGCGATCGTGCCCGCGAGCGCCCGAAGTGCACCGTTCTTTGCCTGCGCCGTGATCCCCCGCATGTTGCTGTAGCTGAATGTGAGGCCCGCACTGATGCCGAACGCAAAAACCGGCAGGTAGGTGTAGAGCAGCAAATGGCCGTCGACGTGAAGGGACTCCGGATTGACAATCCACGCGCAGAAGATGGCGAGGCCAACCCCGAGGGCGAGATTCAGCGCCAGCGCGACGAACGACGGAAATATCGCAATCAGGAAAAACATCATCCCGACTTCCGCCATCGACCAGATCATCGAATAGTGGCCGGTTATCAGGTAGTAGGTGAAAAAGAACGGTAGCGTATAAGCTACCGTCAGGAAGTAATACCACGGCAGGAAAGGCACTGCTGCTGCGGGCCAGAAGCGGCGCAGCAGCAACAGCAGACAGGCGAGCGCGCCGATCACCCGCATCAGCGTGCTTTCGTTGGGTTGGGGGTCGATGTACGTCCACCACAACCAGTACAGCGGATGTCCGATTGTCCCGATGACGCCCACCGCCAGCACGCTAAGGTCCGACAACCCGTACGCGTCGCGAACCCGCTGCTTCAGATAGCGAACGCCTCCTGCAATGCCTTTCATATCGTTCTCAATAAACTGATACCGAGCCTCAGAACAGGAAACTGCTCACGTTGAACGACATGCCGGCGCTGCCGACCCAGCACATCGCCCTGTCGCCCCGCTTTAGCTTCCCTGTCTCCTTGGCCATTGAAATCGCGGCCGGAATCGAGGCGGACACCAGATTTCCGGTATCCGGATAGATGTGATACATCTTATCGTCGATGCCTGCCTTCACGCCGTAGCCGTGCCACGCGGCCTTTGAGGAGGCGTGCGTAAACACGATGTCGATGTCTTTTTTGGGAACGGCCAGTCTGGAGAAGACTTGGGAAAGCTCATCTGAATTTTTGTGCAGTTCGTGGCCGAACGAGGTGAACCGCATTTCGCCGTTCTTGCCGATACGGTCGGTGGGGTGGCAATACCCCTCGTAGCCAGGAATCGGAATCGTGCACAGGTCCGAGACATCCGGCTTGCCGCGAAACGCAAAGCTGAAGTTGTCCGGCTCCTTCGCCACCACCAGCGTGGCCGTCGCCGCTTCGCCTATCGTAAACGACGGCAGCGTGTATTCGACCTGGGCGTGATGCTTGAGCGCGAAATTCGAAGGATAGAGCGGTCCCCCTGCGAGCATATTGAATTCGGCATTCACGATCATCGCGTTTTTATACTGGCCGGTCTTGAAGAGGCTGTCGACAATCGACATGGCCCGCGTCCAGCTCATGCAGGCATCGACAACATCGAAGCATTCGGCATTACCAAAGCCGAGCGTGCTCGCCATCATGTGACTGTTGCCCGGCTCGAGGAACCCTCTGCCGATGCCGACGAAGATGAACAGCTCGATGTGCTCCGGCCTCAGATATGTTTCCGACAATACCTTGCGCGTCGCCATCGCAACGTGATCGATCGGCGACTCATGGCTGTCGCACCAGCGACGATGGACCAGACCGCTCCGGTCAAGCAGTGTCTTGATGGTTCGCGCGGTCCTGTCGATGTCGCCATCGAAAGCCGTAGAGTGGGACCGGATCATATCGACAACTTCTTCGTTCGTGACGACCCTCGAAGGGAGACTGACTGCGACGTTCTTGATAAGCATAGAGAATCCGTGAATCGCGAAAAGATGGATGAGTAAAGGTCTCGCGCGTATGGCACGCGGATACCTGGACACCAGATATCCGGCCGAACGGCCCCCGTACGTTAGCGCCCCCACCGTTTATCACGAATTCCCCCTCTTCTCTACGCGTTGACTTTCAGCGGCCGGGCCTCGAGCGCCCGGCGCTCGTCGCCATGCTCCCGTGAGCCTGCCTGCCGCCCTCCCATCCTGTCAATTCACCTTTTGACTGCCTGAGCCATTCGGCGACGGCTCAGGCTTCACAGCTCATGTTCGGCGCATACTTCGCGGGAGTCACCCCGAACGGAGTATCGGCAACAGTGAGTGAAACTTGAGAGTCGGGCGATCCCGTACTGCGCACCTGCGCACGACCGGCTTAATGACTTGGAGTCTTATCAGGCAGGCCGTCAGGAGATTGAGCAAGCAAATTTCTCGAAGTTTCATTTTCATCGGCAGTTTGCCGCCTATGTGGGAGTGCCAGTCGCACGCTTCGTGCAGCTGATGCGCCTGCGCAAGGCGGCACAACGCCTCGCTTCACGTGAGTTCTGTTCGGTGCTCGATGCCGCGTTCGACGCGGGCTTCGACAGCCCTGAAGCCTTCAGCCGCGCTTTCAAGCGCGCGAACTCGTCATTCCGGGCGGCCGATGTGCCGTGGTTCGGCATACGTGCGCGTGTTGGAAGAACGCGCGTACCTTAGCCAAATCGCGCCGGCAAATACGGCGTGGGATCGATGAACGGCGTTTCGCCGACGATCTGCTCGGCAAGGAGGCGCGCCGTGACTGGCCCGAGCGTGAGTCCATGATGATTGTGACCGAACGCGAACCAGAGCCCCGTATGGCGCGGCGCAGGCCCAAGCAGCGGGCGCATGTCGGGCGTGCAGGGGCGCAAGCCCATCCACGGCGTTTCGTCCAGCCGCTCGCCGAGGCCGAACACGGGACGCGCCTCGCGCTCGGCCGCATCGAGTTGCGCGTAGTTGGGCGGACGCTCGCGCGTGGCAAGCTCTACCCCCGTGGTCAGACGCAGGCCGCGACGCATCGGCGCGACGACGTAGCCGCCTTCGATATCCACCACCGGACGCACGAGCGGCGCACGCGCCTCGCTCGCGTAGTGCATGTGATAGCCGCGTTTGACCATGAGCGGCACGCGGTAGCCGAGCGGCTGTGTCACGAGATCCGACCATGGGCCGAGCGCCACGACCGCAAGCTCGGCGCTCAACGGCCCTTCGTCGGTCTGCACTCGCCAGCCCTTGCCTTCGGGCATCAGCGTGCGCGCATCGCCCTGTGCAAATGCACCGCCTTCACGCACGAACAGTTGCGCATAGCCCTTCGTCAGCGCGCCAGGATCCGCCACGCTCGCGGGATCGATCCAGTGAATTGCGCCCGCATAGCCCGCGTTGAGTGAAGGCTCCAGTGCGAGCAGGCCCCGCGCGTCGAACATCTGGACATGCAGGCCATGTGCGTCGGCCACGCCCTGTGCCGTGCGCATTTCACGCTCGAAGCCGGCGGGCGAGCGCCATGCTTCGAGCCAGCCGATGGGCCGCACGATGTCGCGCAAGCCAGCACGCGCGATCAGCGCGTCGTGCTCGGCCACGCTACGCTCGATGAGCGGCAGCATATCGCGCGCAGCGTGCGCAAGGCGCGCCGGCGACGACTCGCGCCAGAACGACGCGAGCCAGCGCGCGTAGGCGGGCAACGAGCGCACGTCGTAGCGCAGCACGGTCGAGTCGTTGCGCACGAGGCGCAGCAGCGTGCGCCAGTCGCGCGGAAAGCCATAAGGCACCACCGACGACGACTCGATCAACCCCGCATTGCCATGGCTCGTTTCCTCGCCTGGCCCGCGCCGGTCGACGAGCGTGACCTGCACGCCGCGCGCCTGCAGATGCAGCGCGACGCTCACGCCCACGATGCCCGCCCCGAGAACGATCGCGCTCTGGCTCATGAAGCTGCTCTGGAGTCCGAAGTCATCGACATCACTTCGCGACGATATCGCGGCCGAAGTACTTCATCGACAGCTTCGTGAGCGTACCGTCCTGGCGCAGCGAATCGATCGCGGCCACCACCCTGGCTTTGAGCGCCGCGTCGTCCTTGCGCATGCCGAAGCCCGTGCCTTCGCCGAGCGTGGTCGGGTCCTTGAGCGGCGCGCCCGCGAATTCGAAGCCCTTGCCCTGCGGCTTCGAGAGGAAGCCGTCGGTGGCGGTCTGCACTTCCTGCACCGCGCCGTCCAGGCGCCCAGCCGCGAGGTCCGCGAAAATCTGGTCCTGGTTCTCATAGGTCACGACGTTCACGCCCTGCGTGCCCCAGTGCTTGCGCACGTAGTCTTCCTGCGTCGAGCCTTGCAGCACGCCAACCGACTTGCCCTTCAGGCTCGCGGGCGTGGGCTGCAGGCCCGAGCCGCGCTTCGCAACCATCTGGATTGGCATCACGTAGATGGCGGGCGTGAAGGTGATCTGCTGACGCCGCTTCTCGGTGATGTTCATGGCCGAGTTGATGACGTCGAACTTGCGCGCCTCGAGCGCGGCGATCAGGCCGTCGAAGCTGTTCTCCACCCACACGCACTTCATCTGCAGTTTCTGGCACACCGCATTGCCGATATCGATGTCGAAGCCTTGCAGATCGCCCGAAGGCGTCTTGCTCTCGAACGGCGGATAGGACGCCTCCACCCCGAAGCGCAGCGTTTTCGGGTCCTGCGCGTGCGCCGCACCCGCCGTCACGCCCGCCAGGCACGCAAGGCTGGCCGCAGCCGCAAAGCGAATCATTTTCCTGTTCATCGTCGTCACCCAATTCGTAATAAGTGTCTGTTCAAGTATGTTGCGCTTTCGTGCGGCGCCCTTTCCATGCGGGCCGCGGCCGCAGGAAGAATATAGACGAAAAATAAAAATAAAGTCTAGAATGGACAAAAATGTCTACACCGCGACTCCGGAGCCCCAACATGAACGAGATGTCCCAAGCCATCGCCGCGCCGCTCGTCGTCGACGCCGCCCAGGTGCGCGCCGCCCTGCCCAGCCTCGACGTGCGAGGCGAACTGGCCCGCCTCTTCACCTCGCTCGGCCGCGGCGATGCCGTGCAGCCGCCGCAAACCCTGACGCTGTTTCCGAAGCAGACCGGCGACTTCATCACCTATCTCGGCGTGCTCGCCGAAGCGGGCGTGTTCGGCGCGAAACTCTCGCCGTACATCGTGGGCGCCGAGGGCCAGCCGCCCATCATCACGGCATGGACCGCGCTGATGTCGATGAAAACGGGCCAGCCGCTCATGTGGTGCGACTCTGCGCTGCTCACCACCGAGCGCACCGCCGGCACCACGGCGCTCGCCGTCGACCAGCTCGCGCCGCGCGAGGCGAAGCGCCTTGCCGTGATCGGCTCGGGCGCGGGCGCGCTGGCGCATCTTCGTCACGTCGCGCCGCTTCGCGCGTGGGAGAGCATTCGCGTGTTTTCGCCGAAGCTCGCCGGCGACGCACAGCGCCAGGCCGAACTGCGCGCGCTTGACGCACGGGCAAGCGTGGCACAGACGCCCGAAGCCTGCGTGCACGACGCCGACGTGGTGATGCTGTGCACCTCGTCGGGCAAACCCGTGCTCGCGCTGGACACGCTCACGAAACCCGCGCTCGTCACCTCGATCAGCACGAACGTCGCGCACGCGCATGAAATCGATCCGGCCGCGCTGTCCTCGCTCGACGTGTACTGCGACTATCGCCACACCACGCCGCCAAGCGCGGGCGAAATGGTGCTGGCCGCGCGCGAGCACGGCTGGTCACCCGATGCGATCGCAGGCGATCTCGCGGAACTCGTCAACGGCGCATGCCCGCGACCGGCTTACGCGCGCCATGCCTTCTTCCGCTCGATCGGCCTTGGTCTCGAAGACATCGCCGTCGCGAACGCGTTGTATGAGCATCTGCGTCACGCCCGTTGATGCGCGGCGTCGAGCGATCGCAGTATCATCGACATCCTTGCTACCGCAACCCGGTCCCAGTTCGATGCCGAAACGAGAAAACGAGAAAACCCGCGTGAAAAAAATCGCCAGCCCGAAGACCGCGCGCGACCTGCTGCTCGCGCGCTACGCGCACGTGGCGGATAGCATCACCACGCTGTTCTTCCCGTTCGCGGAGGTCGTGATTCACGACCTGTCGGACCAGACAGTAGCGTATCTCTCGAACAATCTCTCGAAGCGCGAGATCGGCGACGACGCCGCGCTCGAAGACGTCGAGGAAACCACGCGTAACAAGCTGCTCGGCCCCTACGAGAAGGTGAACTGGGACGGGCGCCGCATGCGTTGCGTGAGCACGGCGCTGTTCGACGACGAAGGGCACGCAGCGGGTGTCATGTGTATCAACTTCAACATCGCCGCGTTCGACGACATGCAGGCCACGCTCAACCTCTTCCTGCGCGGCGCAGGCGTGATTGCGCAGCCCGAGGAGCTGTTCAGGGACGACTGGCAGGAGCGCATCAACACCTTTCTGCACGGCTGGCTGCGCGAGAGGCAGATCGCGCTCAACTCGCTCACGCGCGAACACCGGCGTGAACTGGTCGAGGCGTTACACGCCGAAGGTGCGTTCAAGGGCAAGAGTTCCGCCAACTATGTGGCGAAGGTGCTGGGCATGGGGCGCGCGACGGTCTACAAGCATCTGCGCGAAATGAAGGCGGACGCCGAATAGCGCGCAAGCCCAGGAGCCTCTGCAGCAGTCCGGCTGTCGCTACTGCTGCGAAGGCTCCTTGTTCCCGCCACTCTGGCTTTCCGGATGGGCGGACGGGCGCGAGAAACGCACCTGATACTCGCGTGGCGAGAGACCCGTTTTGCGCTTGAACAGCACGCGAAACGAACCGGGATCGGCGTAACCTACCCGGTCGCTGAGGCTTTCGAGCGCGATGGGCCGGGTTTCCAGTAACTGTTTCGCCACTTCGATGCGAAGATTCTGCAGATATTCGAGCGGCGCGAGGCCCGTGGCCTGCTTGAAGCGGCGGTTCAGCGTCCGCTCGCTCACGGCGAGCCACGTGGCAAGCTCGCTTAAGCGGAACCCTTCGGCAATCGTCGCTTCCATGCGCTGCTGCGCCCGGGCGATGAGGGGATCCGTGTGACCGTGCTCGTCGACCAGCGTCGCATAGGATGCCTGATCAATGCGATTGACGTCGATCAGCAAGGATCTCGCCGTCACGGCGGCAAGCTTTTCGTCGGCGAGCATTGCCACGAGCCGTATCGCGAGATTGAGATATGACGTGACCGCGCCGCTGGAAATAATGCGGTCCTGCCCGGTCAGGACCTCGCGTGCGCGAAGCTCGACGGCCGGATAACGTCGTGCGAAGTCGGCCGCCTTCGCCCAGTGCGTGGTGGCGACCCGTCCGTCTAGCAGGCCTGCTTCGGCAAGCAGGTAATTGCCTGTGCAGTAGGCCGCCAGCACGGCACCTGCCTTGTGCTGGCAGCGCAGCGCCCTCGAGAGCTTTTCGATCTGCTCGCGGCGGCCGATGCTTCTGGTAGCCGGCGCGGCCCCGGTCCGTCGCGAAGTAGAACTGATACCACCACAGGTATTCGGCATCGGGCGGCAGCGGCGCCATGCCCGCCTTTGGACTGCTAATGATGTAACCGCTCACCGAAACCAGCGCCTTGCAGCGCTGCGGCCAGAGCGCCGCGATGATGTCGGCAGTACGCGCGCCGCTGGCCGTTGCGCATCGTGTCGGCCGAAAGAAAGTGAGTCGAGCCGTAGCCGCGCAGGTACGGAACGATCACGCGATAGCCGCGCGATGCGAGCAGTGGCGTGACATCGACGAAGCTATGAATGTCGTAGGGCCAGCCATGCAGCAGGATCACGGGGGGCCATCGGCCGGACCGTCTTCGGCATAGCCGACATTGAGCAGCCCCGCATTGATCTGCTTGAGCGACGCGAAGGACGTGTGACTGCCCGGCTTGACGGGCGGCAGCGGCGCGGCCTTCGAGGCGGCAGTCTGCGCGTTCGCCGCGCTCGACGCGCCAAGCTGCGCGGCGGCGAGCATGAGCGCGCCGGTCCCCAGCAAACCGCGGCGGCGCGTATCGATTTTTTCGGCCATTTTCGTCTCTCCGTTTTACGCCGTGCGCAACGGCGGGCCACGGGCAGTATAGGTGGGCGCTCTTACATACGGCGGCTGCGTGGCTGCCCCGCATCGGGTTTGTATCGCCATGTATCGGGCCGCCGCGTGGAAACACGCACATACACAAAGCCGGGCCGCCCGACACGTGCGGGATACATCAGCACGCTTCAATACGTCAACCGGGCAAACCGCCCCGCACGAACCCTGGAGTCGCCAAGCATGTCCTGCATCGAAACCGTTCCGCACAGCACTGAATCATCGGGCAGCGTGAGCGCACAGATCGCCCGCCACTGCCTGCTGACGCGCACCCGGCAGATCGCACGCGTGCTGACCGCCCTTTACGACGAGGCGCTGCGCCCGCTCGGCATCAGCTCGTCCCAGCTTTCGCTGCTCGTGCTCGTCGCGGAGTTCGGCCCGGTGAGCCGCGCCGCGCTCGGCCGCAAGAACCATCACGACCGCACGACGCTCACGCGCAATCTGCAGCCGCTCATCGCGCACGGTTGGGTCGCCGATGGCCAGCCCGGCGGCGACGGCCGCAGCCGTGCGCTCTCGGTCACGCAAGCGGGCCGCGCGCTGCTTCACACCGCCGGGCCGGCGTGGTCCACCGCGCAACAGCGCGCCGCCAGCGTGCTCGGCCTGGAGGGCGCGAGCGCGCTCATGAACATCGCGGCGGATCTGCCGTCAGCCACCGTCTGAATTTTTGTCATCGTCAATGTTGCATATGCAACACCATCAGGAGCCTGCAATGAAAGTCGTCAAAGCCGCCGCCGTCCAGATCAGCCCCGTGCTCTACAGCCGCGAGGCAACCGTCGCCAAGGTCGTGCAGAAGATTCTCGAACTCGGCCGCAAGGGCGTGCAGTTCGCGACGTTCCCAGAAACCGTGGTGCCGTATTACCCGTACTTTTCCGCGGTGCAAACGCCCATGCAGTTGCTCGCGGGCACCGAGCATCTGCGCCTGCTCGAGCAGTCCGTGACGGTGCCCTCGCCCGCCACGGATGCAATCGGCGAGGCCGCACGGCAAGCGGGCATGGTCGTCTCCATCGGCGTCAACGAGCGCGACGGCGGCACCATCTACAACACGCAACTGCTCTTCGACGCCGACGGCACGCTGATCCAGCGCCGCCGCAAGATCACGCCCACCCATTTCGAGCGCATGATCTGGGGCCAGGGCGACGGCTCGGGCCTGCGCGCGGTGGACAGCAAGGTGGGCCGCATTGGCCAGCTCGCCTGCTTCGAGCACAACAACCCGCTCGCGCGCTACGCAATGATCGCCGACGGCGAACAGATCCATTCGGCCATGTATCCGGGCTCGGCCTTCGGCGAAGGCTTCGCGCAACGCATGGAAATCAATATCCGCCAGCACGCGCTCGAATCCGGCGCCTTCGTCGTGAATGCGACCGCGTGGCTCGATGCCGACCAGCAGGCACAGATCATGAAGGACACGGGCTGCGCAATCGGTCCGATCTCGGGCGGCTGCTTCACCACGATCGTCGCGCCGGACGGCTCGCTGATCGGCGAACCGCTGCGCGAGGGCGAAGGCGAAGTCATCGCCGACCTCGACTTCTCGCTGATCGACCGTCGCAAGATGCTGATGGACGCGGCCGGCCACTACAACCGCCCGGAGCTGCTCAGCCTGCAGATCGACCGCACGCCGACGGCGAACGTTCACGAACGTGTGCAGCACGCCGCTGCGGCGACCGGAAACGAAGGCGAGGAGCCACGCACGATCGTTGCCTGAGCGCGCACTGCCCGTTCCGGCTATTGCCTCCTTTAAATGTGTATATACACTCTTTAGTGTTACGAAACAGGTAAGCGAAATGACCACTCAAATCCAGCATGACCGTCCGATTCTCGTCACGGGCGCAGCAGGCGCAATCGGCGCCGTCGGCCGCAGCATCACCGAAAACCTGCTTGCGAAGGGCCATCGCGTGCGCGCGCTGGTGCGCCGCGAGGATGCGCGCGCCGACGAGCTGCGCCGTCTCGGCGCACAGGTCGTGCTCGGCGATCTGACCGATCTCGATTCGATGCATCGCGCCATGGAAGGCATTTCGCGCGTCTACTTCGGCATGTCAGTGTCGCCCGCTTACCTCGAAGCGACGATCAACACCGCGGCGGTTGCGCGCCATCACGGCGTCGAAGCGTTCGTGAACATGTCGCAGATGACCGTCTCGCAGATGAGCATCACCGAAACCACCGACAGCGGGCAACAAAAGCAGCACTGGCTCGCCGAGCAGGCGCTCGCCTGGTCGGGCCTGCCCGTCGTCACCGTGCGGCCTACGGTTTTTCTGGAGAGCTTCTTCCTGCTTCTTGCCGCAGAGGGCGTGCGCAAAAACGACGAACTCGTGCTGCCGCTCGGCAAAGGCCGGACCTCGCCGATCTCGTCGCTCGACGTCGCGCGTGCCGTCGTGGAGATCCTCGACAATCCGGCGCCGCATATCGGCCAGGTTTATCACCTCACGGGCCTCGAGTCCTGCGATATGGAGCACTATGCGCGCCTCTTCTCCGAGGTGCTCGGCCGCACGATTCGCTACCGCGACGTGCCCGTCGAAGCATGGGCTGCGAAGCTGGGCGAGTTCGGACTATCCGCGCATATCGTCAAGCATCTCGCGGTCATGGCCGAACTGCACGCAGAAGGCCGGTACGACCGCATGACCGACGACCTGCGCAAGCTCACGGGGCAGGCGCCGATCGGCATGCGCGAGTTCGTGACGCGCCACGCCGCAGCATTTTCGAGCAGCACGGCATCGGCTTGATGCGACACGCGTTTGCGGGCCGGGACATCCGGCTCGAATCCCGTTGGCGAGCGATGCGCGACTGCAGCGCATGCGCGCGCCAGCACGACTACGCCTGGTATTGCGAAGCATCCACATGCGCTCTGCCTCCAATACCAGAAAAACGGAGTACATATGTCTGACGAGCTACTCATCCCATCGCCGTCGCGCCGCCGCTTCATTGGCACGGCCGCGGCCGCCGTGGCTGCAGCCTCGCTGAGCCAGCTGGCGTTTTCGCAAACCCTGCAAGGCATCACGGAAGTCAAGCCCGCACCGAACGGCGACAAGACCGCGATTCGACCGCTGCGCGTGCATGTGCCCGAAGCGCAGCTCGTGGATCTTCGACGCCGCATCAAGGCCACGCGCTGGCCCGACAAGGAGACGGTGAGCGACGATTCGCAAGGCGTGCCGCTCGCCATGATGCAGGAGGTCGCCCGCCACTGGTCAACCGACTATGACTGGCGCCGCTGCGAAGCGAAGCTGAACTCGCTGCCGAATTATGTGACCGAAATCGACGGACTCGATATTCACTTCATTCATGTGCGCTCGAAGCACGAGAATGCCATGCCGCTCATCGTCACGCACGGCTGGCCGGGCTCGGTCATTGAACAGTTCAGGATCATCGACCCGCTGACCAATCCCACCGCTTACGGCGCGAGCGCTTCCGACGCCTTTCACCTGGTGATTCCATCACTGCCGGGCTATGGCTTCTCGGGCCGGCCGACCGAGGTAGGCTGGGGTCCCGAGCGGACTGCGCGCGCGTGGGTCGTGCTGATGAAGCGCCTTGGCTACGACAAGTTTGCGGCACAAGGCGGCGACCTGGGCGGTGTCGTCGCCAACGTGATGGCCAAGCAGGCGCCGCCGGAACTGCTCGGCATGCACGTGAATTTCCCGGCGGCTGTCCCGCCCGAAATCGTCAAGGCGCTGCAAGCCGGCTCGCCGCCGCCAGCCAATCTCAGCGACGACGAAAAGCACGCCTACGAGCAGCTCGCGAGCGCAGCCAAATCGCGACGCGCCTACGCGCTCGAACAGGGCACGCGCCCGCAAACGCTCTATGGGCTCTCGGATTCGCCGATCGCGCTGGCCAGCTGGCTCCTCGATCACGGCGACGGCTATATCCAGCCGGCTGCGGCGCTCACATCGGCCGTGTACGGGCGCGACGTCAACGGAGAATCGGCGGGCGCGATGACGCGCGACGACGTACTCGACGACATCACGCTCTATTGGCTTACGAACACGGGAATCTCAGCCGCGCGCTTCTACTGGGAGTCGCATTTCAACTTTACCGCGGCTGCCGACGTATCGGTGCCGGCCGCAGTGAGCGTCTTCCCGCGCGAGAACTATCAGGCGCCGCGCAGTTGGACCGAGCGCGCCTATCACGACCTCATCTATTACAACCGGCCCGACAAGGGCGGCCACTTTGCGGCGTGGGAACAGCCGCAACTGTTCGCACAAGAGGTGCGAGCGGGCTTGCGGCCGCTGCGTCAGCAATAACGCGCGAGCCGTCTGTACGGCGCCGGGACGCGACTCCCGGCGCCTGCCTGAAACCCAAGGAACGTCCGACATGAAATTCAACGACACTGCGCCTGTATTGGCGCCCGAAAACGCGCCGCCGCTTTGGCTGGCGAGACTGGCAGAAAATGCGACGCTGGAAGCGACCGTCCTGAAGCGTCCGATAGAGGGCCGCGCAGATATCCTTTCCGTGATCAGGCATGCCGTTTCTCTCTATGAGTTCCAGCATCACAGCTACAAGGGGAAAATCGGCGACAGCCTCTACATGGAGTCCTATCGATCGCAGATCCAGGGAGAACCGATCGAAACCGTGGTCGTCGCGCATCTGAACCAGAATGGCGAAACGGATTCGGTCGTCATCAACCATCGGCCGCTCAAGGCAGCGCTGTTGTTTTCGGCACTGATGTGGGAGCGGGTAGACGAACGATTCCGCGATCACTATCTGAGCGGACCGGATGCGGCGGCCATGAAGACGACGTAGTTCGTCAAGCAGCGTCGAGCCGAGCGCGGCCGCCGCGGCAGTCAATGCATGAAAGCAAAAGCCTGCTCGGCGAACAGAATGACCGCAACCATGACCATCGTCACGCCGGACAACTGACTCAACCTGCGGGCCGCCTTTGGCCGGGTCGTCAGAATGGCCTTCGAACCCATGCCGACGACGGGTACTGCGGCTGAGGTCGACGCTCGTGATGAAGAGCATCTTTCAGGACCGACCGCTTCCGTTGTGATCACACCGACCTTTCCCGCTTGAACGATGGCAGGGATGAACTGCAGCGAAGGCGCATCCGGCACGCGGGGGATTCATCCGCGTGATTCCCCAGAATCTCATCAGCCTGCAGCAATCGCTGCCGGCGAGCTGACACCGTGCGTGACCGATGGCCGAAAACACGTGCGTGGTAACCTCCCGACGGCCGGTCTGCCGCCACCATCCCATTGCCCGCCGCAACCCGTTTGCCCTGCAAGGCACCCCGCACGACCGGCAACGGATCAGGAACAGCATATGAATTCAGTCAAATCAACCAGACGCGCGCTGCCAGGCAAGCGCGAGCTCGAGGCGATGTCGGCGTTCCGGTATGACCTGCGCAAGTTTCTGCGGGCTTCCGAAGAGATCGCCAACGCCGCGGGTATCACGACGCTCCAGTACCAGTTGCTGCTGCACGTATGCGGCTTTCCCGACCGCCACTGGGCAACCGTCGGCGAACTCGCGGAGCGGTTGCAGGCGGCGCCGAACGGCACTGCGGCGCTCGTCTCGCGCTGCGAGTCGGCCGGGCTCGTGACGCGCAAACCCGATCCCGCCGACCGTCGCCAGGTGCAGGTCCATCTCACACCCAAAGGCGAGATGTTCCTGCTCGACCTCGCGGCCGAGCACAAGGCGGTCTATGGCGCGTTCGGCTGGGTGTTCGATGAGGCCGGCAGCTAGCCCTTCCCGGAGCGGGCCTGCTAGCCTGGCGCGGTGAAAAAGGCAATTTATGTCACAATGTGCCTTAAATGCCATTTTCTCCGGCCACCCATGCGATTTGCGAACATTTTTGATCGGCGCACGATTGTGCGAAGCCATCGGCGCTGGCGCTATTTCGGCGTGTTCTGGCTTGGCGCCATCGCGACAGGGCTCGTCGCGGTCATCTACGCGCGGCTCATCGACTTCGGCTTCGACGTCTTTGTGCAGATGACCGCCCGCAACTGGTGGTTGCCGCTCGTCATCACGCCGGCGATCGCCGCGTTCAGCGTCTGGGCCACGCGCCGCTGGTTTCCGGGTTCGGAGGGCAGCGGCATCCCGCAAGTCATTGCAACGTTGCACGACGTGCGCAAATTCGGCCCGCGCCTGCTCACGCTGCGCATCCTGATCGGCAAGATCGCCCTGTCGTTCCTCGCGATCCTCGGCGGATTCACGATTGGCCGCGAAGGGCCGACCATCCACGTGGGCGCCGCGCTGATGTACAGCCTGCGGCGCTTCTATCCGGCGCGGCTGCGCAGCATGTCCGGCGTCGGCCTCGAATACAAGCTCGCGCTCGCGGGCGCCGCCGCGGGCCTTTCCGCCGCGTTCAATGCGCCGCTCGCGGGCGTGGTCTTCGCTATCGAGGAACTCACGCGCAGCTTCGAAGCGCGAACGAGCGGCGTGATCATCACGGCGATCATCTTTTCGGGCGTCGTCTCACTCGCGCTGCAAGGCAACTATGTGTATTTCGGCACCATCGCCATCGGCGGCCATTTTCCCGATCTGCTGGCGGTCGCCGTCATTCTCGTTGGCGTGATCACCGGCGTCGCGGGCGGCGTGTTCTGCTGGCTGCTGCTCAATACCGAACGATGGATGCCCGCCCGCTTGTTCGCTCTCCGAAAAGAACGGCCCGTGGCGTTCGGCGCGCTGTGCGGTTTGTTCATCGCCGTGATCGGCGTAGCGAGCGGCGGCAATCTGTTCGGCAGCGGCTATGCGGAAGCGCGCGGCATGCTCGAGGGCCACTCGCAGCTCGGCGCGGCTTATCCCGTGCTGAAAATGGCCTCGATGGTGGGCTCGTATCTGCCGGGCACGCCGGGCGGCCTCTTTGCGCCTTCGCTGGCGATCGGTGCCGGCATCGGCAATGCACTGCACATGGTGTTCGGGCAGATGCAGCTGCCGATGCTGATCGCGCTCGGCATGGTCGGCTATCTGGCGGCCGTCACGCAAAGTCCGATTACGGCGTTCGTGATCGTCATCGAAATGATCGACGGGCACGCGCTCGTGATCTCGTTGATGGCGACGGCGCTCGTGTCGAGCCAGGTATCGAAGCTGTTCGCGCCACCGCTGTACGAAGCTCTCGCGCATCGCTATCTAAAGCATTGACGCGCGCGCCCGCGCTCACCCGTCCACGAAGCGTGACGGTTGACGATTCCGATCAGGCCGCATCGACGCCGTGTCTGATCGCGCGCAGCGACGTCTGTTCGTCAAAACGGACGTCTACCAAACCCCCGCCTGGCGTTGCTCGAGCCATCCGTGCTCGCCTGCCTCCGGCAACCGAAAGAGCGCTTCACATCGTGAAATGCATCTTGAATTCCTGAAGCGGTGCCATTCCGCTTTATGAAAACATGTTCTACAGCACAAAAATTGTTATCTATCTCATTGATAAATAACGAATAAATAAGTCATATGTCTTATATAAGACTTTGCTGCGACGCATCAGGAAGACCCTACAATTGAGCCATGCAGTTCGCTTCGACATACGTGGCGGCACGCTGAACCGTTCATTCAATCGCGCTTTGCTCTTCGGAGACTCAGGAGATACACATGGCTCAATATCAAGACGACATCAAGGCAGTGGCTGGTTTGAAGGAGAAACAAGGCAGCGCCTGGAATGCCATCAATCCCGAATCTGCCGCACGCATGCGGGCCCAGAACAAGTTCAGGACGGGCCTCGACATCGCGAAGTACACGGCGAAGATCATGCGCGCCGACATGGCCGCCTACGATGCCGATCCGTCGAAGTACACCCAGTCGCTGGGCTGCTGGCACGGCTTCATTGGCCAGCAGAAGATGATCTCAATCAAGAAGCACTTCAACAGCACCGAGCGCCGCTACCTTTACCTGTCCGGCTGGATGGTGGCCGCGCTGCGCTCCGAGTTCGGCCCGCTGCCGGACCAGTCGATGCACGAGAAGACCTCCGTCAGCGCGCTGATCCGCGAGCTGTACACCTTCCTGCGCCAGGCCGACGCCCGTGAACTGGGGGGCCTGTTCCGCCAGCTGGACGCAGCTGAAGGCGCTGCCAAGGCTGCCATCCAGGAAAAGATCGACAACCACGTCACCCACGTCGTGCCGATCATCGCCGACATCGACGCGGGTTTCGGCAACGCGGAAGCCACCTACCTGCTGGCCAAGCAGTTCATCGAAGCCGGCGCATGCTGCATCCAGATCGAAAACCAGGTGTCCGACGAGAAGCAGTGCGGCCACCAGGACGGCAAGGTCACCGTGCCGCACGAGGACTTCCTGGCCAAGGTCCGCGCCATCCGCTACGCCTTCCTGGAACTGGGCGTGGACGACGGCGTCATCGTGTGCCGTACCGACTCGCTGGGCGCCGGCCTGACCAAGCAGATCGCCGTGACCAGCACGCCGGGCGACCTGGGCGACCAATACAATTCCTTCCTCGATTGCGACGAAATTTCGGCCGACGCACTGGGCAATGGTGACGTCGTCATCAAGCGCGACGGCAAGCTGCTGCGTCCGAAGCGCCTGCCGAGCAACCTGTTCCAGTTCCGCGCCGGCACGGGCGAAGCACGCTGCGTCCTCGATTGCATCACCTCGCTGCAAAACGGTGCCGACCTGCTGTGGATCGAAACCGAAAAGCCGCATATCGCCCAGATCGCCGGCATGGTCAACGAGATTCGCAAGGTCATCCCGAACGCCAAGCTGGTGTACAACAACAGCCCGTCGTTCAACTGGACGCTGAACTTCCGCCAGCAGGCCTATGACGCGATGAAGGCCGCGGGCAAGGATGTGTCGGCCTACGACCGCGCCCAGCTGATGAGCGTGGAGTACGACGAGACCGAACTGGCGAAGGCCGCCGACGAAAAGATCCGCACCTTCCAGGCCGACGCGTCGCGCGACGCCGGTATCTTCCACCACCTGATCACGCTGCCGACCTACCACACCGCCGCACTGTCGACCGACAACCTGGCCCGCGAATACTTCGGCGACCAGGGCATGCTGGGTTACGTGGCTGGCGTGCAGCGTAAGGAGATCCGTCAGGGCATCGCCTGCGTCAAGCACCAGAACATGTCCGGCTCGGACATCGGCGACGACCACAAGGAGTATTTCAGCGGCGAAGCGGCGCTGAAAGCGGCGGGTAAAGACAACACGATGAATCAGTTCTGATACTCGTCAGCCCCAAGGCAAAACGCCAACCCATGGGGGTTGGCGTTTTTTTTCGTCCGTCGAGATAGCTCGCCGGGACCCCGCCGCAGGAACGAAGAATGCGACTCCGGAGGGGATTCAACCACCGGAGCGCACAATCATGTCCCATCGACTCAAAACAGGCGATCGCGTCACGTGGAACACCCCGGAAGGCATGGCGACAGGCACGGTCGTCCGCCGGATCATCAGGGATACGGAACTGGAAGGTCACACTGTCGCCGCGTCGAAGGACGACCCGTATTACGAGGTCGAAAGCGAGAAAAACGGTGAGCACGCGGTGCAACCCGCCGAAGGACTGGAGAAGGTCCACAAGCACTGACCTGCGCGGGATTACAGGGTCGAGTTCGTCGCCACGCGCATCGAGTTGTCGGCAACAGGTTCGGTGGCGTCGGCGGCAAGAGCTGTGAGCCTGATCGCTTTGAGGGACAGGCTCACTGTTCCCTGATACAACTCGCAACGTTCTGTGCACGATGAGTCGGTAAACTTCCCGTGCGGGCAAGCCGATGGCTTGCCGAAACGCACCGGTGCTAACCTCATAATCCATTCCCTGGCACGCGGCCGCGCACCAGCGCCGGGGAATACGACCTGGAACCTATCGTGGACGACCGATTCGACCGACGCGAACTTTTGCTGCACCTTGGAGATGTTCTGGAGGCGATGCGCAACGTCGGCGCGACTCAACCCTTTTCGCCTGTTGCGCATCTTGCGGCGCGCGAGCCTTCGTTGCAGGCGTTGCCCTTTTTGCAGCAGATGTCGCCTCGCATGCGTGCGAGAGATTTTCTTGAACGGGCCGCCAGTGCCTACGCGAGCTGGCCCAGGGCGCTATTGGAGACGGAACTCGATCGCATCGAGCTTGCCTCGACGGTGCAGCGCGAACTCTTCGCGGACGATCCGCAAGGTTGGGCATCGTACGCCGCCTACGTCAGGCAGAAGGTCAGCTGGTTCGGACTCGAGCTCGACGAGACGGCCCACGTCTCAACACGGGTGAACGATCGTGACGACGAGAACGGCGGAACATCACAGTCATCTGCGATGCGGACGGGCTGGCCGTGGAAGCCGATCGAGTAAGCTACGCGCCGCCGCTTCGCTAATGATCTCGCGCGCGAGATCGCATCACTTTCGAGGAGTTGTCCATGCCGCTCGCTACTGCTACTGCCAGCCTTGCCGCCGACGCGCCCAACTACGTCGTCGCCATCGAGGCTGGCCGCCACCCGCTGACCGGCGACGAAGGCGCGCACGAAGGCGGCCAGGATCGCGGCCCCGCGCCATTCACGTTCGTGCTGTCCGGGCTCGCAGCGTGCACGGCCGCCACGCTGCGCATGTACATGCAGCGCAAGACCTGGCCAGCCGCCGCGATCGCCGTCGAGGTCAGCCTGCACGCGGATCACGACGGCACCCAGTACATCCGCCGCGGCGTTGCAGTCGACGGACCGCTTGAGGAAGCGCAGCGCGCGCGCCTTGCCGAAATCTGCGAAAAGACGCCAGTCACGCTCTTCATCAAGCGCGGCACGCGCATCGACACGACGTTGCGCATTGCATGACTAGCCAGGGCAGGCATACCGGCGCTGGCAGTCCGTTTGCCATAACGGTGCCGGCGTGCTTTACTGGTTTCTGGTTTGGGCGCATCACGTTGTGACCACCGCAACAAGCACCGTAGCCCCAATTTCATGAATCAGTCTGGCGACTTCATCGTACGCACCATGTCGGCCGACGAGGTGGCCCTGTCGGTCGAATGGGCTGCCGCAGAGGGCTGGAACCCCGGGCGGCACGACCCGCGCTGCTTCCGGGAAGCGGACCCGGACGGTTTCTTCGTCGGCGTTTGGCGCGGCGAGCCGGTCGCGTGCCTCTGCGCCGCCGCCTACGACGACAGCTTTGGCTTCATCGGTCTCTACATCGTGAAACCCGGATTTCGTGGCAAGGGCTTCGGCATGCGCATCTGGCAGCACGGCATGCATTACCTGGGAGACCGCAACATCGGTCTCGATGGAGTCGTCGCCCAGCAGGCGAACTACGGGAAGTCCGGGTTCCGGCTCGCGCACCGCAACATCCGCTATCAGGGGCGCGTGAGCGGCATCGGGTGCGCGTGCGTGGCGCCAGCCGCAGACGTGCCGTTCGAGCAGTTGCTTGCCTACGATCGCGCCTGTTTTCCCGCGGCGCGCGAGCGTTTCCTCCGCACCTGGATCGCGCAGCCGGATGCCGTTGCGCTCGCTACCGTCGACGCGGGCCGTGTCGCCGGATATGGCGTTGTGCGTCGCTGCGAGGCGGGCTGCAAGATCGGCCCGCTCTTCGCCGACGATACGGACGTTGCCACGGGCCTCTTTCGCGCGCTGGCGGCGAGCATGCCCGGCGAGGTCATCGTGCTCGACGTGCCGGAAACGAACCCTGCGGCCGTCGCGCTGGCACAGCGGCACGGTATGACGAGCGTGTTCGAAACCGCGCGCATGTACACGAAAAGCGCGCCTGCGATTGCGCTCGATCGCGTGTTCGGGGTGACGTCGTTCGAGCTGGGTTGATAGCGGTTGATCGCTCTAAAGCTCGAGCCGATGAACATAGCCCGTGAGTTCGAGATAGCCGCGTCCTAGCGGTTTTCCTGCGGGTTTCGCGGCGGTGTTTGCCGTGCCGGTGCTCGCCGCGTCCGCGGGAAACGCCGTCACCGCGCCCTCCCAGTACACCGCGCCGGTGGTCGCACGGCTGTCGAACTCCTGATCGTCCATGAGCGGCACCAGCGTCAGATGTACGTCCTGCGCGTCGACACGCATCGCCACCGGATACTGTGCGCCGGTATGCGGCGAACGCCACTGGCGCAGCGGCGTGAAGCGAATGCTATCGGGCGATAGCGTATGTGTGCTGCCATCGGCGGCGCGCAGCGTGCCGCCTGCCCAGAACTTGCGGCCGGCCTTGTCGCGAATCTGCAAGGCCATCAGCGCGCCGCCGTCATCGAAGTTGATGCCGATCCAGTCCCAGCCGACCGCATCCTGGGCGAGCGGCGCCGACGACCATTCGTGATCGAGCCACGCCTGCCCTCGCACATGCGCGGCGTTCCTGTTCGAATCATCACCGCGCTTGAGCACACCGTCGACTCGCAGCCACGGTACGCTGTAGTAGTAGCTCGCTTCGTCCGGCAGCGGACCTTTGCGGCTATACCCGCCTGCGCCGTTGACGAGCATCGGCTGCGTCGGCGCCAACGTGAAGGCGAACGCAAAGCCGGGCGTGGCGACGTTCAGGCGGTAGCGGCCGTCCGCGTTGCGCTCGAGCGACCAGTCTTCGATATGTACCGCCGTGTCCGTCTCGCTCGCATCGGCAAGACCAAAGCCGCGGCGCGCGATGCGCTGATCGTGCTGCAGGCTGCCCGCGTGCGGATCGCTGAGCGCCACGTTGGCGAACAGCAGTTGATCCGGTGCGAAGCGGCTCGGGTTCGCGTCGTCGAGCGCGGGGCGCGAGCGGAAGAAGGTCGCTTCGAAGCCCAGCGATGCATCGGTAGCCGCGGCCCCGTCGGCATCCGTTTGCAGCCAGCCGGTCACGTACCACCATTCCGTGCGATAGCTCGAATGCGCGCCATAGTCGCGCGGGAATACGAGCGGCTGTCCGATCGTCACCGCGGGATAGTCCGGCATGCGCGCCCACGCAGCGCCTGGCGGCAGCGCGGCGAGCGGCCATGACAGGAACCTGCGCAGAAACGTGCGCCGTCTCATGGCGTCACCAGTCGTCGCGCACGGCGCGCACTGCATCGACCGACATCGCGGCGCGTGAACTCAGGAGCGCCGTGAGCGCGGCGGCCACGACGACCGCCGAAGCCAGCGCGGCCAGCAACCCCCACGGCATGTGCACGCTCATCGTCCAGTGAAACGACTGCGGGTTGACGACATGCACGAGCACCATCGCGAGACTCAGGCCAAGCGTCAAGCCGGCAAGCACGCCGAGCAGCGCAACGAGCGCGCCCTCCATCGCGAGCATGATCGCGATCTGGCGGCGCGTCACGCCGATATGCCGCAGCATGCCGAACTCGCGCGTGCGGGCGAGCGCTTGCGACCCGAAGCTCGCGCCGACGCCGAACAGGCCGATGATCACCGCCACCGCTTCCAGCAGATACGTCACGGCGAAGCTGCGGTCGAAGATCCGCAGGCTCGCCGCGCGGATCTCGCCGGGCTGCGCGAACTCGAGGCGCTGCCCGCCATGCACGCTCTCGCGCAAGCGTATGATCGCCTGCGACGGCGCCACGCCCGGGTCGAGCCACAAGGCGGCATCGCTCACGCGCGTGTCGCGAGTCAGCCGGCGGTAGTCGCTCGCGTCGATCACGATGGCCCCGAACTGGCGTGCATAGTCGCGCCAGATGCCGGCCACCGTGAACGGCAAGCGCTGTCCCGCCAGCGGCAGCGTGATGCGCTGGCCTGTGTGCATCCCGTACAGATCGGCGGCCGCCTCGCTGATCCACACCGGCGGCGGCTCGCCGGCTTGCGGCACACGGGGCGCCGTCGTCAGCGGCAGGCGCGCGGCGGGGTTACGCGCATCGATGGGCCGCGCGAGCAGGCTCACGGGCGGCAGGCCAGCATTGAGCGAGATTTGCGTCGCGCGAAGAAATTCGGCGCGCGCGATGCCGGGCGTGGCGGCGATGACTGCCTGATCGCCCGGCGACAGGAATGCGCTGTCACCGCCCGGCGAAGCGCGCAGATAGAGCGGCGCGGGCAGCAGCAACTGCAGCCAGTCGTCGACCGCTACGCGAAAGCTCGAGACCATGATCGCCATCGCCGTCATCAGGCTGAAGCTCGTGACGATGCCCGCGAGCCCAATCGTCGCGCGGCCGGGTGCATTGGCGAGCTGCGCCAGCACGAGCTGCGGCAAGGCATGATTCGAGCGCGGCAGCACGGCGAACACGGCGCGCGCGAGCGCCGGCATCGCCAGCACGCCGCCCAGCAACAACAGCGCGATGGAAAGATAGCCGAACACCGGCAAGCCAACCACGGGCGGCAATAGCGCGGTTAAGAGCCCGGCGGCGATGGCGAGCAGCGCCGCCGTCACCGTGCGTTTCGTACGCAGCCGGGCGGCCGGCGCTTCCTCGTCGCCCGCCTTCAGCGCCCGCGCGGGTCGCGCCCTCGCGGCTTCGAGCGCCGGCGCGAGACTGCCGAGCACCGACGCGGCCATCCCCAGCGCAAAGAATATCGCCGCGGGCATCGCATCGAAATGCACGCGCGGCTGCACCCCTTCGAAATAGCCGCTGCCCAGATCGCCGCCCGCATAGCGGAGCACGGCGGCCGCGAGCCCGAAGCCGACGGCAAGACCCGCTGCCGCACCGAGCACGCCGAGAATGGCGCCCTCCGAGACGACGAGCCACAGCACGCCACGCTGCGTCACGCCGATCGCGCGCAGCAGCGCAAACTGTGCACGGCGCCGCAGCACGGCGAGCGCCTGCATCGTGAAGACGAGGAACGCCCCCGTGAACAGCGCGACGAGCGCGAGCACGTTGAGATTCGCGCGATAAGCACGCGAGAGCATCGAGGTGCGCTGTGCGTTGTCGCCCGGCGTGACGGCGGCGACACCCGCGGGCAAGCGCGGCGCGAGCGAATGCGCGAACACTTCGGCATCGACGCCAGGCTTGAGCTTGATATCGATGCGCCCGAGCGTGCCGAGCCGCTGCAAGCGCCATTGCGCGGCGCCGATGTCCATCACGCCGACGCGCACCGCATCGCCCGATGCGGGCAACACGCCTGCGACGCGCAGCGCGACCGAAGCAAGCCCGACCTGCACCGTGAGCGAATCGCCGGGCTTGAGCGCGAGCCAGCTCAGCGCGGCTGGCGAGAGAAATACGGTGTCGGGGTCGAGCAGATCGAGCGTGGTGGCCTTCGTACCGTTCGTGCCATGCGTGCCGTTCGTGCGATCGGCCAGCTCCACGCGTCCGACGAGATTCGGCGTGACATACCCAGCGCGAAACACATCGACGCCGAGCAGCTTCAACGACTCGTCCCGTCCCGCCACGCGCGCATCGACCTCGACCACCGGGCTGACCGCGGCGACCTCGGGCAACCGGGCAACGCGCGGGTACAGCGCTTCATCGAAGCCCGCGCGCGGGCCGCGCAATTCGATATCGGCGTTGCCCATCAGCGAGTTGACGGTGGCCGACAGCTCGTTAAGCGCCGCGCGATTGATCAACTGCACGGCGTAGCCCGTCGCAACGCCCGCCGCGATCGCGAGAATGCCGATCAGCGTGCGCAGCGGATGCCCGCGCATTTCACCGGCGATGAGCGCCGCGCCGACGCCGCCCGCGGGCAGGCGCTTGCCCAGGCAACGCGACGCGCGCGATGCAGCAGCGTCGCGCGACGAACCCACGGCGCCGAACCAGCGCATCGCCTACGCGCCGCCTGCGCCGGGCGCATACGGCTCGAGCCCGGCGGGCGTGAGCCGCAGCACGCGGTCGGCGGCAGCCGCCACGGCGGCCGAGTGCGTCGCGAGCAGCACGCCCGCGCCGTTCGTTTGCGCCAGTTCGCGCAGCAGCGCGAGGATGCGCATCGCCGTGTCGTGATCGAGATTGCCGGTGGGCTCGTCGGCCAGCACGAGACGCGGCTGATGCACGAGCGCGCGCGCGATCGCCACACGCTGCAACTCGCCGCCCGACAATTCACGCGGCAGCGCGCGCTCGCGCCCCCCGAGCCCGACGGCGTGCAGCACAGACGACACGCGCGCCGGCACGTCTTTCGCCCGCATGCCGTTCAGGAGCAGGGGCAGCGCGATGTTCTGCGCCGCCGACAGGTTCGGCAGCACATGGAACGCCTGGAACACGAAGCCCATTTTCTGGCGGCGCTGCAGGGTGGCCGCGTCGTCGTCGAGCGTGCCGAGATCGTGTCCGTCGAAGACGATGTGTCCCGCGTCCGGCCGGTCGAGACCGGCCGCGAGATTGAGCAGCGTCGATTTTCCGGCGCCCGATTCGCCCATGATCGCGACGCATTCGCCTGAGCGCAGTTCGAGATTCACGCCGCGCAGCACGTTGCGCGGCGTGGTGCCGTCATAGTGTTTCGATACGTTGGCGAGCATCAGCATCATGTCGAGCGAAACGCAGCGCCTGTCAGGCGGGCCCCATGTCCTGCTGCGGCGACGTCGCGGTCGAGCCCGGACGGCGCAGCATCTTGTCGACTTCGCCCGCGTGCAGTTCCTCGACCTGGATCATCTGGCGCGCGTACTCCTCGAGCGCAACCGAGCGGTCTTCCACGAGCGAAAGCAGCTCGCGGTAGAGGCCGAGCGCGATCTGTTCGGCCTCGAGCGATTCGCGCAGAATGGCCCCGATATCGAAGGTATGGGAATCGAGCAGCGGACCGATGGCGAGCGACGGATACGCGCCGAGCGTCGTGATCCATTCGCCAGCCTGCTGCGCATGCAAGAGCGACTCGTCCGCCTGCTGCCGCAGCCAGGAGACGATTGGAATGCGGCCGAATCCGAACACCAGGAACGAATAGTGCGTGTACCGCACCACGCCCGCCAACTCGGATTCGAGGATCTTGTTCAGCACGGCGACGACCGGCTCCTTCTCGATCTCAGTCATGTTGCCTCCCATGCACGGCAAGTAAGCGGTGGGGACCGTTCATAACACCTCCGTCTCGCAGAAATCTTGCAGAAAGCGTGTGCAAGCGCACTGACGAATTCGATTGTTGCACTTATCGAGGTTCGCCGCTGTAGTCGATCAAACGTGCATCGAGCAGGCGTGCAAGCGCCAGGCCGCCTTCGCGCATGATCGAATCGTGATTCCAGCGGAATACCAGCCGTGCGAGGGGCGCGAGCGCGATCGCGCTCATCCACGCACTGGCCGTCCTGACGTGCCAATCGTAGCGCACCACCGTGCGGCTGCCGTCGGCTGCGAAATGCCAGCGCCCCACGCCCTCCAGCGTGCCGCTGGCCTCGCCCTCGAGGGCGATGAGCGGCGCGACGCGCGTGACGCGCACATCGATGATCACGCGATAAGGCAGCACGCCTTTCCACGTGTAACGATGCACCGCGCCCAGCCCGTCGGTCTCGCCCGCCCGCAACTCGCGTACCGCTTCGACGTTCTTCCACCACCTCGGCCAGTTCATCGCATCGTGAATCGCGTCCCATACCGGCTGCACCGGCGCCTCGATGCACCACAAGGTGGTCAGACGGAATTCCGCCATCGTTCGCTTCCTCCTTGTTGGCGATACGGCTAACTGTGCATTGCATGGTGCAAAGCCGTGCTCCAAAATTACCTGTCTTCCACGTTCGAGTATAGGAGGGAGCCATGACGCTCCCAGACCGGGATTTCGTGGCCGTCGCGCAGGCACGCTTCGATGCGCTCGCAAACTACGAGGTCACGTTGAAATCGACATCGGCGGGAGCCGAAACGGTCGAGGTGCTCTATGGCTACCGAAAGCCCGGCTTCATTCGGATGGACTTCATACGGCCACATGGCGGCGCGACGCTCACCTTCGACCCGGAATCGGGGAAGGTCAAGCTCTGGCCGTTCGGTATCGACACGTTTCCGCGGCTCACGCTGAGCCCAGACAATCACATGATTCAGAGCCCGCAGGGTCATCGCGTCGACGAGTCCGATCTCGGCGCGCTGCTCGTCAATGTCCGTGCGCTCCAGGCGCATGGGGACACCCAGGTCGTCGGCGCCGGGACCATCGGCACGCACCAGGCGGCGCATGTGATCGTGACGTGCCGGCCCGGACACTTCGTGACCGGCGTGTTCCGCTATGAGTTGTGGTTCGACTTGAGCCATGGGCTGCCCATCAAGGTCGTGAGCGAGGGCGAGTCACATGAGCCGATCGAAACGGTGCTGATGGAAAACCTGCGCATCGACGTGCCGCATTCTCAGCTCAGGCCGTTCGGCTAGTCGCGCGAGCGATGACTGCCATTGGGGATGTCACTGAATCCTCAGGTTAATCAAGGCGTAAACATGACATCCTAGAATGTCTCAACCGCTTAGGATGCCAAATAACCAGCCTGCCCAAGCGTGCGCGACGAGCAAGCTTTCGTCGGAAAACATACGTCTGATCCCCCCAATCGTTGCTAACGCAGTTAAAGGCGAATCCATCGACGGAATCTACCGTGAGCGCCCCGCTCGCCCGCAAACGGGAAGCGGCGTCGCTCTGCCCGTAAGGTAAATCCCCGTTTCCTGGATCGAAGGGACATGGCATGTTCAGAAACCTTATCGAGTTCGCAAGACAAGTGCGGCGCAGCGAAGACTTCAAGAACGCGCTCAATACGCCAGCCCGCCTTTCCCTGCATGCGAAGCAACGCCTCAACCGTGGCTGCTTCGTCATAGAAATTCGCGCCAATTCGGGCTTCTTTTCCGTCATGCAGATCGTCCTGTGCATCCTCCTGTACTGCGACGAGAAGCGTTTGACACCCGTCATTTCGGCGCGCGGCGGCAGCTATGGCGACGCGGAAGGCAAAATCGACTGGCTAGCCGAATATTTTGAAAACCTCGCACCGTCCGCCGTGGCGGACGCGGCGAGGCCCGGTTTGCGAACGTCGATCGTGCGCGATCTCGGCGATCTGGGCTTTCGCCGCTACGAAGCCGGCCTCCGGCTGGAGCGCGCGAGTACGCTATTCCTGTCGAACTATCGGCCTGGCGAATCGATTCGCCAGGAAGTCGCGCGCATCAGCGCGCGGCTCGATATCGGCGCCTCGACGCTGGGCGTCCATTTTCGCGGCACGGATAAAAAGTTCGAGGCCCATACGATCGACTGGAGTGCGTTTTGCCGCATGGTCGAGACAACCCTTGCGGACGATCACCGGCTCACGAACATCTTCGTCTCCAGCGACGAGCAGCCCTTCCTGGACTTCTTCCGGAAGTGGGGCTTCACGGTGCCCGTCAACGTCGCGCCTGCCGCGCTGCTCGCGAGCGGCGAGAAGCCCGTGCACTTCAGCGGACATCCCGGACTCGCCATCGGCCGCGAAGCCCTGGTCGCGAGCCTGCTACTCGCGAACTGCGGCCATTTGATCAAGACGCCCTCCTATCTCTCGGCGTGGTCGAAGATCTTCAATCCGTCGCTGCGGGTGAGGCTCGTCGTGCCACCACGCGAAAACGCCTTCTGGTTTCCCGATAGCCAGATCTGGACCGAGCAGAACAAGCGCGACAACGACCTCGTCAATCCCGAAACCGAAAACGCCGCTTTCGGCTCGCCGTTCACGGTAGCCGGGACGACGCCAAACGCGGGAACCCTCCCCCGGCCCCTCGATCTTTGAAGACGTATCATCGGAGCCAGAACGCAGGGCGAGGGCAACTGCGAGCATCGTCATGGACTGGCTGGCCAATACCGTTCTCGTAATGCACGCGCTGGTCGTACTCTTCATCGTCGGCGGATTGCTCGCGATCTGGGTGGGCGCATGGCTCGAGCGCGCTTGGGTACGCAACCGCGTGTTCCGGCTCACACATCTCGTTGCGATAGGCATTATCGCCCTTCTTGCGGTCCTCGACATCCCGTGTCCGCTCACGGTCCTCGAGGACTGGTTACGTACCGGACATGCAGGGCCGCAGGGCTTCGTCCAGCGCTGGGTGAGCAACTTGCTGTACTACGACTTGCCCGGCTGGGTGTTCGCGACGGCCTATGCAGCGTTCCTGCTGGTTGTTGCAGTCACGTGGTTTCGTGTCCCGCCGCGTTCGTGACGGCAACAGCACATCGATCTTTCAGCCCGGAACGACACTGGCAGGACCTTGGCGGCACACCGCTTGCTCTTCCCCCGCGAACGCTGACATCGGCGTCGACGCAATTCAGCGCCTGCAAAAAGGGGATGACGAACATGTCCAGCAAGAAAAACCGTGACAACCCGCCGAAAGAGACAAGACCAAAAGCGTCGAAAGGCGCACGGCCGTATAAGGCGCTGCCCAAACCCGGCGAGCGCGCGGCCCTCCTGACCGAGCAGCGCCGCCTGAAAATGGCGCGCTCGCCTCACGCCTACGTGCGCGGCAATACCACCCGCTTCTACGAATGGATCGTCGAGACGAACGGCGACTCGCTGCCGCGCGGCCCGGCGATCTGGATCTGCGGCGATTGCCATACCGGCAATCTCGGCCCCGTCGCGAATCAGGAAGGCAAGGTCGAAGTCCATATCCGCGATCTCGATCAGACCGTGATCGGCAATCCCGCGCACGACCTTATCCGCCTCGGCCTCTCGCTGGCGACCGCGGCACGCGGCTCCTCGCTTTCCGGTCTCACCATCGTGCACATGATGGAAGCGCTCGCAGCGGGCTACGAATCGGCGTTCGGGTCAAAGCACGCGAAGAGCCGGATGTCGGGGCGCCCCGAGCCCGTGCATCTTGCGATGAAAGCGGCCGTACGCCGCTCATGGCAGCACCTGGCCGAGGAGCGCATTGAGGACCTCGAGCCTACGATTCCGCTTGGCAAGCGTTTCTGGCCGCTCACGCGCACCGAGCGCAAGGCAATCGACACGCTCTTTCGCGACGAAGCCATCGCGAGTCTGCCCACGGGCCTGCGCGGCCGCAACGATGCCGGCAAGGTCGAGGTGGTCGACGCGGCGTACTGGGTCAAGGGCTGCAGCTCGCTAGGCAGACTACGCTATGCAGTCCTGCTCGATGTCGACGGCGGTGTGATCGATGGCGACGATCTGTGCCTCATGGACATCAAGGAGGGTGTGAAAGCCGCTGCGCCGCGTTACGAAGACGCATCGATGCCGCGCGACAACGCCGAGCGAGTGGTGGAAGGCGCGCGTCATCTCTCGCCCTTTCTCGGCGAGCGCATGCGGGCGTCCCGCCTGCGCGATCGCGCCGTGGTGATTCGCGAGTTGCTGCCGCAGGATCTCAAACTCGAAATCGACGAACTCGAAGAGGGCGAAGCGCGTAAGGTTGCGTTCTATCTCGCGGCGGTGGTCGGCAACGCGCACGCATGCCAGATGGACCCGCCGACGCGGCGCAGCTGGCTCGCCGAACTCCGGCGCGCTCGCTCGAAGACGATCGACGCGCCCCTGTGGCTCTGGACAAGCATTGTGCAACTGGCGAGCAGCCACGAAGCCGGATATCTCGAGCATTGCCGCCGCTATGCCACTGGCGTGAATTGAGACAGCCTGCCAACGCTCGACCTCATCATCCAGATGCTTCGCATCCCGAACCTCGAATCTTGCCTCCACAGCGTATGCGAGTCGCATAATAGCGCTATCCGCACGCCTCTCGACACGCGCGCTCACGCGCCTCATGCGCCGTCGGTTTGCTGACATCCGGGTTCGCGTCGCCGCCATGGCATGGAGGTTTTCAAATGACACAGGGCAGCTACGACATCGTGATCGCGGGCGGCGGTCTTGGCGGTGCAACGCTTGGCCGTGCACTGGCAGGCGCCGGTGTGCGCACGCTCATTGTCGAACGCGAGACGGCTTTCCGGGACCGCGTGCGCGGCGAGGGCATGATGCCTTGGGGTGTCGTCGAAGCCCGCGCGCTCGGCATCGATCGGCTGCTCTGTGATGACGGTGCGCACGTGGTCCCGCTCTGGAGGCGGTACAGGGGACTGGTGCCAGCCGAAAGCCGCAACCTCGCGGATACCACCCCCGGGCACGCCCCGTGTCTGGACTTCTATCATCCGTCGATGCAGCGCACGCTGCTCGACGCGGCCGAGTCATCGGGGGCCATTGTGCTGCGCGGCGCCGAGGTCGTGCGCGTCGATCCGGGCGATGCGCCGGGCAAGCCGCCGGTCGTCGAGATTCGCACCGATGGCGGCACACGTCGGGTGAAAGCGCGGCTCGTGGTGGGCGCCGACGGACGCAGGTCGACGGTGCGCAGAATAGCCGGCTTCACGCTCGACCAGGATCCCGGGCGGCTGGTCGTGGCGGGGGTGCTCTACGAGGGGCTCGACGCGCCGGAAGATTCGGTTCACCACTTCCAGTCCCCGGCGTTGGGACAGGCCGCACTGATTTTTCCGATCGGGCACCAGCGGTTCAGGTCGTACTTCGTCTCATGGGTCGGGCAGCGCGCGCACCCCATCAGCGGCAGCGGGCATATCCTCGAGTTCCTCGACGCCTGCGTCGATACGGGCGTGCCGCGCGACTGGTTCGAACGCGCGAGTGTCGTTGGCCCGCTCGCGGCGTATCCCGGCGCGGACATCTGGGTCGAGCATCCCTGCAACGGCGGCGTGGTGCTGATCGGCGACGCGGCGGCGGCCAGCGACCCGTCATGGGGATGCGGGCTGTCGCTGACGCTGCGCGACGTGAGGGTACTGCTTGACCGTCTGCTCGCGAGCGATGACTGGGAAGCCGCCGCGCACGCATACGCCTTCGAGCACGACCGCTATTACGGCGCCCTGCACCGCGTACTGGACTGGCTCACCCAGCTGCTGTACGAACGCGGCGCGAGCGCCGACGAGCGCCGCGCCCGCATCCTGCCGTGTTTCGCCATGGAGCCCGATCGCGCGCCCGATCTTCCCGGGCTCGGTCCGGAGACGCCATCGGATGAAGAGGCGCGCCGGCGGTTCTTCGTCGAGGATCGTTTTTTGCCGCACGGCTGATCGCGCGGCGCATGTTCAACGTCGCTCACGTCAGCGGCGAGCCACGCTTACGCGGCACTCGTCGCGATCCTCGCCTTCAGCGCCTCGATGACCGCCCGCACCTTGCCCGACGGGTAGCTCGTCGGCGCAAACACGGCCTGCACACTCAAAGGCACGCCGGACCATTCGGGCAGCAAGCGGACGAGCGCGCCGGACGCAAGATCCGCCCGGGTCGAGAAATCGGTCAGCGCGGCAAAGCCGCCGCCCGCGAGGACCGCCGCGCGCGCCGACGTCGCTGTGTTCACGCTCAGCGCATTCGCGCAGCGCACGCGGCGCACGGCGTTGCCGTGACTGACGCGGCCCGCCGCGAGCCGCCCGGCATCGCGCGTCAACTCGAGCGTCGACGGATGCCGCAGCACGCTCATCGCGATATGCGGCAAGGACGCCAACGCGTTCAGCGACCTCGGCATGCCGTGCCGCGCAACGAACGCGGGGCTCGCGACCAGCCAGCGCACGTAGCTGCCGAGTTTCACCGTGCGGTAGTTCGAGTCCGGCAGATTGCCCAGCCGCACCGCCAGATCGATCCCCTCGCCGATCAGGTCGACGTAGTGATCGGCGCAAACCAGTTCGATGTCGAGTTCCGGATAGATGCCACGCAGATCGACGAGCGCAGGCGCGACGATCTGCGCGCCGTAGTCGACGGGCGCGCTCACCCGCAGCGCGCCGCGTGCGGGCATGGCCTCGTCCGAGACGGCCGCGAGCGCCTCTTCCGTCATCTGCAGGATGCGGCAGCTGGCGTCGTAAAACGCACGGCCCGCATCGGTCACGGAGAGCTGCCGCGTGGTGCGCGTGATGAGGCTCGCGCCGATCTCGCGTTCGAGGCGCTGCATGTGCGCGCTGACCATCGTCTTGGCGATGCCGAGCCGCTCAGCTGCCGCGGTCAGCGACCCCGCTTCGACCACGGCAACGAACACCGCCAGCCGGTTCAGATTCACGTCGCGTACATCGGTCATCGGCGATTGTCCACTTTCGATAGAAAATGAATGCAAGCTTAGCAGTCTTCTCGCGCGCGCAGCCATTGCCTATTCTGAGCGCTCACTGCCGCTTCATCCCGAGGCGCTTTCGTTATGGAGAATGCGATGCCCGCTGTCCGTCCCGCCACGCCGATCCGCCTGTACACCACGCTGCTATCCGGCCACGGACACCGCGTCCGGCTGTTCCTGTCCGTGCTGGACCTGCCGTTCGAGATTGTGCCGGTGGATCTCGCCGCGGGCGAACACCGCCAGCCCGCGTACCTGAAGCTCAATCCGTTCGGCCAAGTGCCAACCATCGTCGACGGCGATACGGTGTTGTTCGATTCGAACGCGATTCTCGTCTATCTGGCCAGGCGTTACGGCGATCCGTCGTGGCTGCCCGACGATCCATCTGGCGCGGCTGCCGTGCAACGCTGGTTGTCGCTCGCAGCCGGTCCGATCGCGTTCGGCCCGTGCGCCGCACGCCTCGTCCACGTATTCAAGCGCGATCTCGATCTGGCGCGAGCCCAGGAAATCGCGCGGACGCTGCTGCCGCTGCTCGATGCCGAACTCGCGCACAAACCGTTCGCCGCGGGCGATCGCGTGACGATCGCCGATATTGCCGCGCATACCTACATCGCGCATGCACCTGAAGGCGGCGTCTCGCTGGAGCCGTATCCGCATCTGCGCGCGTGGCTCGAACGCGTGGCCGCGTTGCCGGGCTTTGTGCCGATGCTATCGACGAAAGCGGGCCTGCTCGCCGCCTGAACGACACTTGCGCGCTAACCACCCGAGGCCGTCATGATCGCTCTCCCCGAACTGAATCCGTACCGCGCCGCCGGGCCGTTTCACGACGGTGAGCGCGAGGCCCAATTGCGCGCGGGCGTGGCCGGCGTTGCACTTGAAAACGGCTCGCGCGGCATTCGCGATTACATGCCGGACCAGCATCGCGCGTTCTTCGCGATGCTGCCGTTCATGGTGTTCGGCGGTGTCGACGCAAGCGGTCAGCCGTGGGCCACGCTGCGCGCGAATACGGTGGGCTTCGTGTCGACGCCGGACAGCCGCACGCTGCGCATCGACGGCGGCGTGCTGCCGGGCGATCCGCTCGAAGGGAGCTGGGTGCCGGGCGCGCGTATCGGCGGGCTCGGCATCCAGCCGCATACCCGGCGGCGCAACCGCGTGAATGGCGTGATCGAAGCGGTCGATGGCGGTGTGGTGACGCTTGCAGTCAAACAGAGCTTCGGCAACTGCGCGAAGTACATCAATGGACGCGAGCCGGCATTCGTCGCCAATGCGCCGACGCACGCGACGGTCGAACATGCGGACGCACTCTCGGAGGAAGACCGCGCGCTGATCGCGCGCGCCGACGTATTTTTCATCGCCACCGCCAATCTCGACGATGCAGCGGGCGCGGCGGGCGGCGCCGATGTGTCGCATCGCGGCGGCATGCCCGGCTTCGTGCGGATCGACGACGCGCACACGCTGACCGCGCCCGACTTCAGCGGCAACAAGTTTTTCAACACGATCGGCAACCTGCTGCGCGATCCGCGCGCGGGGTTGCTGTTCGTCGACTTTGTGCGCGGGGATCTATTGTATCTGGCCGTACGCGCCGAGGTAATCTGGGACGGCCCCGAGATCGCGCAATTCCCGCTGGCACAGCGGCTGGTGCGGTTTCATGTGGCCGAAGTGCGCCGCGTGCGGGAAGCCTTGCCGTTGCGATGGTCGGCGGTCGACTATGCGCCGCAGTTCGCGCAGGCCGCAACGCAATCCTCACCGGCGGCTGCGCCGAAGGAAGCCGACGCGCGCCCGTGGCGCACGCTGCGCGTGGCCGAGGTGCGCGACGAATCCCCAACGATCCGCTCGTTCCATTTCGAACCGGTGGACAGCGAGCCACTCGCCCCGTTCGAAGCTGGGCAGTACCTTCCGCTGCGCATCACCATGCCCGGATCGGACAAGCCGCTCATGCGCACCTATACGCTCTCCGCGGCGCACGATGCCGCGCATCCGGCGCGCTACCGGATCAGCGTGAAGCGCGACGGCGCGGTATCGCGCTGGCTGCATGATCACGCACGCATTGGCTCGCTGATCGAGACGCTGGCGCCGCGCGGATCGTTCAGGCTCGATGCACGCAGCCCGCGCGCGATCGTGCTGGCGGCGGCGGGCATTGGCATCACGCCGATGCTGGCGATGCTCGACGCGGCACTCATGCTCGAACCGCAACGCCGGATCCACGTGTTTCATGGGACGCGCGGCGAGCACGAGAGGCCGTTCGCAGCGGCGCTGCGGGAGATCGAACGCGCGCATCCGAACGTCTCGATGCATCTGTACGACAGCACGGCGCAGCACGACTCGCTCGAAGGCGACCGGCTCGCGGGCCGCGTGAACATCGATGCGTTGCGTCGCTTCCTGCCGTTCGACGACTACGACTTCTACCTGTGCGGCCCCGAAGCGTTCATGCGCGATCTGTACGACGGACTGCGCGCGCTGAATATTACGGACGAGCGGATCCGCTTCGAGGCGTTCGGGCCATCGAGCCTGAAGCGTGCACCTGATCACGCTCCCGTTGCGAGCGAGGCAACGACAGTCAGACCGGTGACCTTCGCGCGCACGGGGAAAACGGCACATTGGGAGCCGCAGCAGGGCTCACTGCTCGATACCGCCGAGCGCTGCGGCGCCGACGCGGTGTCCAGTTGCCGCTCCGGCATGTGCGGGACCTGCACCACGCGCGTGCTCGATGGCGGCGTGGAATACGACGAACCGCCTGAGTTCGACGTCGAGCGGGGTTACGCGCTGATCTGCGTCGGGCGTCCGGCAGCGGGCGGGGTGACGCTGGATCTCTAGCCACCGCTGCCTTCTGCATGCGCACGCAGCCGCGAAGTCGCTCGCACGCACTCGCGTCCAGCGTCAGCTCGGCGCGCGCAGAAGTCGCACGACTTCGTCGTTGAATCTCTCGGGATACTCGATGTTGGAGAGGTGCACCGCCGGGAGCATCAGCAGCCTCGCGCCCGCAATCGCCTTCGCCATTTGCACGCTGTAGCTCGCCGCCGTCACCGTATCGTGCTCGCCGGCAATCACCAGCGTCGGCCGCACGATGCGCGCAAGCGACTCCCTCATATCCGCTTCCTGCCCAGGGCATGAAGAAGGATGTCATCATGCAAGCCCTTGCGTGGGGGCATCTGCCGGACTTCCTGATCGAAGCGGAGTTGCGTAGTGGCGCCTTGAAATCCCTTGCGAGCCGGTCGCTCTCCCGCCATACGGAGACACTGGTTGCCGCGCGGCGCCGCGACGCCTCGCATGGCCCGGTTGCACAGCGATTGTGGGCCTGTCTGCAGGCGAACGCGCCGATGCATCAAGATGTTCTGGCCATCTTGCTGCGCAGTTGGCCAGCCGAAAGCCACAAGGCGGAGATGAGAAAGTAGACGGCGCCGACCGCTGCATAGCCCGCCACTTTGTCGATCGCAGAGGCCAGAGGCGCGCCGCCCTGCACGATGAAAAACACCCCCGCCAATGCCGACTGACCACCGCTTAGAATCATCGCCCATTGCGCGCCGAAGCGCTTCCAGCGACGCACCGCGGTGCCGAGCTGAAGCAACCCGGCAAGGATGGCCCACACGCCAAACACGCCCAGCACCCCATGCGCGCCCAGCTTCAACGCCACAATCACGGCGACCGTCGTCATGATGCTGATGCCGACGTTGACGACTTGTGTACGGTTTTCAGCCGCCCCGCCGCTGCGCAACATGTCGATGTAGTTGGCCAAAGCATCCCATGCCGGATACACGACAAGCAGTGCGGCGATTCTGGCCGGCGAATGCTGCCCGAGCGAGAAAGCCAGTGCGACCCAGGCAGCGGAAAACGCGGTCCGGACAAAGTAATACTGCTTGAGCCAGCTCTCTTCGCGAGTAAGCGTGATATCTGCGTGTCGATCAGCCATGGTAACTCCTGAACAGTTCGTGGCAATGGTGCAAAGGATCGCACTCGCCTCGCTTCTGCGACATCGGTCGAATGACCGACCCTCGCGGGGTCAAATGGCGTTGTGACGTATAGTGTTCGAACGCCTGACGTGCGCTCTGCCTCCCATGCCGATGACCGACGACAAAGCTGGCCTTTTCCCGCTGCGCGTGTTCGATGCCGTGAAAGCACTCGCCTTCATCGGCGATCTGAGCATGGGACAGCCCACCGATCATTCGCCGCGCACCGGATGGCTCGCGGCGCGCCTCGCGCAAGCCACCCGCCTCGACGCGTCGACAATCGACACCGTGCGGGAGACGTCTCTGTTGCGCTGGTCGGGATGCACGGCGAACGCGGCGGGCTTCGCCGACGTTTTCGGCGACGACATCCAAAGCCGCGTCTCGATGCTTGACGGCCGCACAGATTGGGTCACGCCGCTTCAGTCTCGTGGCGGTGCCGCCGCGGTACTCATGCCGCTCGCGCAGACCCACTGCGAAGTGGCGGGCGAAGTGGCGCGCATGCTGGGCCTCCCACTCGCGACCGAAACGGCGTTGCGTCATATCTTCGAAACGTGGGACGGCAACGGTGTGCCCGCGCATCTTGCACGCGAAGCAGTGCCGATGCCGGTGTTCGTCGTCGCGCTTGCCGGAGATCTGGAGATTTTCAGTCGCACCTACGGTGTCGAGCAGGCGCTTGGTCTCATTGCGCAACGCGCCGACACGCGCTATCCACTGCGGCTGGTCGAGACCGCGCAGCGCGGTGCGCCCCTTTGGCTCGCGGAACTGGAACGTGCGTCAGCCGCCGAACTCGACGCTGCGCTGACGACATCGCCTATGCAGCAGGCAACCTCGGCGGAGTTGATCGCAGACGTCATCGACCTCAAGCTGCCCTGGATGACCGGCTTCTCGCGCGCGGTCGCGGCGGCGGCCGCCCGGTGTTGCGAACGTCTCACGACGGACCAGGCCGCGCACGAACGCGTCTATCGCGCAGGATTGATTCACGGGATTGGGCGGGCGGCGGTGCCGAACGGCATCTGGAATCTGAGCGCGCGTTTGCCCGAAAGTGCCTGGGAGAAGGTGCGCCTCGTGCCCTACTGGACGTCGCGTGCAGGCAGACAGGCCGGCGCGCTCGGAGATGCGGCCGAACTCGCATCGTATGCGTATGAACGGTTGGACGGCTCGGGTTATTTTCGCGGGGCGCGCGACCAGGCCATGACTTTGGAGGCGCGCGTGCTGGCTGCGTCGGTGGCGTGGGTCGCGTTGCGCTCGGCGCGCCCGTGGCGAGCCGCGCTTTCCGGCGACGCAGCCGCGCAACAACTGCGCGACGAAGTCACAAGCGGCCGGCTGAGCAGCGAAGCGGTCGATGCGCTGCTGGCCGAAGGCGCGGTCGCCGTCAGGCGCCCAATGAACAGCACGCCGCAGCGCGCGCCGCTAACGCCGCGCGAAATCGACGTGCTGCGTGCCATCTCGCGCGGTGCAAGCAACAAGGAAGCCGCGCGAGAATTGGCGCTGAGTCCGAGCACAGTACGCACGCACATCGAAAGCGTGTTTCGCAAGTTCGAATGCTCCAGCCGCGCGGCAGCAACGCTCAAGGCATCGGCAATGGGCTTGCTTTAGAAAGCATCCCGATCCGTTCTGGAAGAAAACACCGCGCGTTGCCGTGTCCGGTGGCAGCAACGCGCTGCGGCTATGCAAGTTAATGGTGTTTTCGCTGATTTATTGGTGGTCTCTCACGCTTCCCGAATTATTTGGTGGTCTCTCACGCCGCCCGAACTTGTTTGATTTCCTCTGCTCCCCCGAATCAGGCATGACTCAGTCTATTTCTTGTCCCCCGGCTCTGGCCGTGAACCGATCCAGCAAACACTGCAGCCGACGCTCCTGAATGTGCAGAATCCCCGGTGTGGAACGGAGCTCGAGCACGCGGGAGTGCCAATAGCTCGCACCGAAAATCGCCATCGCCCTGTCCGCGATAATCGCGCTTTCGAGGTGAGCAATGGCTGTGTCGAGAGTGTGGACAGTGTAGGGACTGGGAGGTCGCCGTGCTGTCTCCGTCTTTGTCTGAATCGTTTTCTCGCGCCCTGCGCGCTTGCCCCCCGCCTGGCTATCGGGTTCCTGCGCAAGCAGGGATTGCAGACGCTGCTCATCGAGCGCGTCGTACCGGATGGCGTTGTCTTGCATCGCACGGTCTCCTCGTCGGCGATCGCTCACCAATTACCGTCGAGCAAGTTCCGGTGCTCGCTGATGATGACCCTCGGGCCCGGATTGTCGTGATTGACAAGGGTCGCATCGGTGCAGACGGAGGGCGTCGCCGCAGCGCCACGCCGGTGGCGTGCGACCGACTCCAGCAGGCTCAACGTGATGCAGAAACTCCGGTCGATCTGCTCCGTCCAGCACTTCTGGTCATAGGCGGCCAGGGCCTGCACGAAGACGTCGTAGATCTGGTCCGGGAATGTCACGCCGCTCGACTCGATGCGGACCATGAGCGCCCTTGCCCGAAGCAGCTCCGCCAGAATCGTTGCGTCCGGCTGCGTCGCCGGTTCAGGCTCCGGCTTGCAAGGGCGTGCGCGGGTTTCGTCATCCGACGCGAAGCGGAAAATGTTCAACAGGCTTTTGAAGTCGGGATGCGGCGTATGCATGGTGGAGTCCCTCATCGTCCGAACTGCAGCGACTCCATCCTGCGCGTCCCGGGGCGCTGGCAAAACCGGCCATGCCGGGGGGAAAACGCCCCCAGAAGACGGCCCCAGAAGCGTCCCCCGCTTTGGGGGGATCGCAACCTGAAGGAATGCGGGTACAGTGATCCCGACTAGAGAGGCGCCCGATGGACAACCTGTATTTCCGCCACGTACTGCTCGTCGAAGACGAGGGCTTGACGCGTATCGCGATGAAGAGCCTGATCCTGACCTCGGAACCGACGCTCGACATCGATGAGGCCGGCTCGTACGACGCGGCTGTCGAGCGACTGCAGAACAAGACCTACGACCTGGTCTTTCTCGACTACCAGATCGGGGACAATCACACCGGGCTTGATTTGCTGCGCTGGCTGCAGGAGAACGAGCGCGCGGCGCATGTGGTCATGCTGTCCGCGCAGGACGACCGCGAGACCGTGCTGGACTGCATCAAGAATGGCGCCGGCGGCTTCATCTCGAAGGCCAGCGAGGAAGGCGGCGCGGTGTTCCGGGAAGCCCTGCAGACGATCCTGAATGGTCGGGTCTACCTGCCCAACAGCGTACTCGGCAAGGGCGGCCATACCCCGCAGTCTCCGGGCCCGAGCAAGGCCATTCCGATCGACTCGCTGAACCTGCCGCCGCGCCTCGCGCAGACCCTGGGTTTTCTCCTGCAGGGCATGTCGAACAAGGCCATCGCGCGAAAGATGAATATCTCGGAGAACACCGCGAAGGAGTACATCAGCGATCTGCTGAGCCGCTTTAACGTATCGCGGCGCACGTTCCTGATCGTCGAAATGGCGCGCCGCGGCATCGAGATTCCCACCGTTGCGCACGCCCCCGCGGTCTAGGTCGCCCGGGCCGATGCCTCTGTCAATTCGAGCATGCGCGCAATCAGCAGGTCGGGAGCCAACGGCTTGCTGAGCACGCAGCGCTCGGGCAACACGCCCTCCGTGCTTGCCACGGCTTCCCCCGTCACCACGAGACACGGCACGGGCCGCGCAACGTGCTCGCCCAGGAGGCGGATGACGTCGTGTGCGGTCGAATTCTCCGGCAGCCGGTAGTCGCTGATCACCAGGTCCGGCACGCGCTCGATTGTCTGCAACAGTTCGTCGAGTTCCGCTGCGGAGCGAACCGAATCGCACAGCACTCCCCAGCGTGCAAACAACGCCTCCATCGAGGCGCGCACCAGGCTGTCGTCCTCGACCAGCAACACGTAGAGACCGCGCAGCGACGACGGTGACGGCGACGCCGCCGCATCGGCGGGCGATATCGCGGCCTCCCCGTGCGCGAATTGATCCGCCACCGGCATGCGCACCGAGAAGCGCGACCCGTGACCCTCGATCGACTTGAGTTCGAGACGATGTCCCTCGAGCAGGGACACCACCGCATTCACGATCGACAGACCGAGTCCGAGCCCTTTCTCACGGTCCCGCTCCGGGTTGCCGAGCTGGACGAACGGCTGGAAGATCGCGTCCCAATGCTCCGACGCGATGCCGATGCCGTTATCGAGCACGTCGAGCCGCACATAATTAGGCATACGTACCAAACCCACGAGCACCGTGGAGCGGCCCGCTTTCGACGGATCCGAATATTTGATGCCGTTCGCAATGAGGTTGCTCAGCACGCGGGGAATCCAGTCGGCGTCGGTGCGTACCCATGCGGGTTTTTGCAGCGCCTTCGCATAGCGCAGCACAACGCCGCGGCTCGCAGCGAACGACGCGAGCTGCTCGACCGCCTCCTCGGTCACGCGGCTCAGGTCGACGCTCGTATAGGTCGGGTTGACGTGCCCCGATTCGAGCTTCGACAGGTCGAGCACCGCGTTGAACAGACGCGCCGTCAATACCGACGCCTTGCGCGCTTCGCCGATCAGCTTGCCCGACGCTTCGATGTCGCGCGCTTCCAGCGCTTCGTCTGCCGCCGCAAGAAACAGGTTCAGCGCATGCATGGGCTGGCGCAGGTCGTGCGCGGCCGCGGCCAGAAAGCGCGATTTCGCCCGGCTCGCCTGCTCCGCGGCTTCGCGCTGCTGCTCGCGCAACGCAATCAGGGCTTCCGATTTGGTCTGCTGGTCGCGCCGAGCGCGCTCGAGGTCATGGTGCTTTTGCGCGAGTTCGGCGTTCGCGCTTTGCAGCGCGGCGTTGCTCTGGGCAAGAGCCTGGACGGCAACATACCGGTCACGCACATGCCGCTCGGCATTCACGTTGACGCTGTGCCCGAGCACGGCGACGTTCAACAGATAGAACATGCCCGCGGCGAAGTTGTCGGGCTCGACCGCCTGAGTGACCAGTTGCGCCATCACGATCACGGCAATCACGCACGCGGTCAGCATGAGCGTCGCCTTGGCCCGCAGGCGCAGAAAACCGAACAGATAAAAGAGAATTAAATAAAACCCGACAAAAAAATGGGTGAAATTGAATGGGCGCGGGGCAAGGACCGTTTGCATCAACAGGCAAAAGCACATGAACGCCAGGCCCGACAGCAGGATCCAGTGTGCAACCTTGTCCCGATGAAATTCGAGCTTGAAGGCCAGCACAATGCCGACGGTCGCGCCGAGCGCACCGGCGCACCGGAACGCGAACACCACTGGGAAGTACGGCCGGAACACCGGACTGGTCTGCGCAAGGCTGAATTCCCAGAAGCCGAAACACACCCAGATCAGGGTTCCGAGCACCAGCGCAGCACGGCGAAAGTCGGCAAAACGCCGGCCATACTCCTCCGTAAATTCCCGTTCGACCTGCGGATCCTCGAAGCGGGCGGGCCAGCAAAGCATATCGACCAGCCATGCGCGAACCGCGCTGGGCGCATGCGAGCGTTTGAGGAATGCCGATTCCGTCGCCGATTGAAACCTGAATATGCTCATCGCATCTCGCCGGTATGCTCGCTGGCTAACGAAGCAGGAAGCACGTCTCGTGCTTAGGCGTGCCAATCCATTCTAGTCGGTCACAGCCTGCCCCGCCCGCTTCCCCGCCGGAAGCGAGGATATCTTACGCCAGGCCGTCCATAAGAGATGTCATATAACATGGTGTTCGGCGCTCGCCGATCCGGTATCGCGGCGGCTCTTTCCAGGCAACCTGCATACTTCGCATTCCTGCTTAATTTGGACGAAGTACACCTATGCCGGATCGAGGCGTTCCTTCCCTGTGCGAAGTGGCGAGCCTCCTCTGCCAATCCACGCATTAATCTATTTCCCGTTTTGAACAGCATTCATCATATGTTTCGGGCGCAACGAACGTAATGTCATGATTAAGCTGCAAAAGTTGCCATACGCGAGGTTGTGCCAATCACACGAAAATGACGCTGGGATGGCCAAAAAACTTTCAATTTCCTTTTTATTTAACGAAATTGAAACGGTGTTTTATCGTCATAAATGCGATCGTGTCATGTTTTCCCTCTAATATCTGTCGCGACGTTTTCACGCAGCCTAGCCTGGAGAACAATATGGATCTGGCAAGAATCCGTCGCGATGCGTTCGCGATGCCCATGCACAACCCCGCGTATCCGCGGCCGCCGTTTCGCTTCGTCAATCGCGAATATTTCATCATCACGTACGAGACCGATCCCGATGCGCTGCGCGCCATCGTGCCGGAGCCGCTCAAGCCGGAAAACAATCTCGTGCATTACGAATTCATCCGCATGCCCGACTCGTCGGGTTTTGGCGACTACACCGAAAGCGGACAGGTGATTTCCGTACGCGACCCGCAAGGCCGCCTCGCGAATTACACCCATTCGATGTATCTCGACGACGAAGGCCCGATTGCCGGCGGCCGTGAAATCTGGGGCTTCCCGAAGAAGCTCGCGCGCCCCGTGCTCGCAGTCGATGGCAACGACACGCTGCTCGGCACGCTCGATTACGGCACGCAGCGCATCGCGACCGGCACGATGGGCTACAAGCATCACGTGCTCAACAGCGAAGACGAGCGCCGCAAGCTCGCCGACACGCCCAACTACCTTCTCAAGATCATTCCGCATGTGGACGGCACGGCGCGCATCTGCGAGCTCGTGCGCTTCTATCTGCGCGACGTGACGGTGCGAGGCGCATGGAGCGGGCCGGCCGCGATCGAGCTGCATCCGCATGCGCTCGCGCCCGTCGCCGATCTGCCGGTGCGCCGCGTGGTGGGTGCACGTCACGTCATTGCGGACCTCACGCTCGATATCGGCGAGGTCGCCTTCGACTATCTCGCCGCGACATCGAGCCACGACGCGGCTCTGGGCGAACCCGAAGCCGAGCTCGCCTGATCTGTTTATCACTCGCTTTTAGTAAGGAATACGCATGTCTTTGAAAGATAAGGTTGCAGTCATCACGGGCGCCGCGAGCGGCATTGGCGAACATTGCGCGCGCATGTTCGCGAGCCAGGGTGCGGCGGTCGTGATCGCCGACCTCAATCTCGCGAACGCCGGAAAGGTGGCGGACAGCATCGTAGCCGCGGGCGGCAAGGCCCTTGCCGTTGCGATGGATGTCACCAACGAGGAAGCCGTGAATGCGGGAATCGACGAAGCGGCGAAAGCGTTCGGCGGGATCGACGTGCTCGTGTCGAACGCGGGCATCCAGATCATCAGCCCGGTGGACGAGTTCCCGTTTGCCGACTGGAAGAAGATGCTCGCGATCCATCTCGACGGCGCGTTTCTCACCACCAAGGCCGCGCTCAAGCATATGTACGGCAGCGGCAAGGGCGGCTCGATCGTCTACATGGGATCGGTCCACTCGCACGAGGCGTCGAAGCTCAAGGCGGCCTATGTCACGGCGAAGCACGGTTTGCTCGGCCTGGCCCGCGTCGTGGCGAAGGAAGGCGGTCCGCGCGGCGTGCGCGCCAACGTCGTGTGCCCGGGTTTCGTGCGTACGCCGCTCGTCGACAAGCAGATCCCCGAGCAGGCCAAGGCGCTCGGCATTTCCGAAGCCGACGTCGTCAAGAACGTGATGCTTAAGGACACCGTGGACGGCGAGTTCACCTCGCTCGACGACGTGGCTAACACGGTCGCGTTCCTCGCGGGCTTCGGGTCGCAGGCGTTGACGGGCCAGTCGGTGCTCGTCACGCACGGCTGGTCGATGCACTAAGCAACCAACGAACGAACGGAGAACGTATGCGCAGCAGCAATCTAACCGCCCGCACGGAGCGCAAGCCCTTTGAGCTGCCGCGCTACGATGAAATCGCCCTTGTTTTGCAGGGCGGCGGCGCGCTCGGGTCTTATCAGGCCGGCGTGTTCGAAGGGCTCGCGCAGGCCGGGGTCGAACCGCATCGCATTGCGGGCGTGTCGATCGGCGCGCTCAACACGGCGATTATTGCGGGCAACGAGCCCGCGCGGCGCGTCGAAGCGCTGCGTGGTTTCTGGGAGTCGATCTGCCATCCACTCGACTGGTTCGGGAACCTCGGCGCGCTCGCCATGCCGCTGTTCAGCCATCAGGAATTGTCGCGCCGTTGGGCCAGCATGTGGGCCGCGGGTCGCGCACTCACCGAAGGCCAGCCGGGGTTTTTCGCCCCGCGCCGCCCGCTGCCGGTCGCGGGCTGGCAGAAGGCGATGCCGAGTGCGGTGAGCTACTACGACACCGCCGCGCTGAAGTCGACGCTGCAACGTTTCGCCGATTTCGACCGTATCAACGACGGCCCGATCCGGGTGTCGGTGGGTGCCGTGAACGTGCGCAGCGGCAATCTCGTCTATTTCGACAACGCCAAAATGCGGCTCGAGCCCGAGCACTTCATGGCATCGGGCGCGCTGCCGCCTGGTTTTCCGGCCGTGGAAATCGAAGGCGAGTACTACTGGGACGGCGGCCTGGTGTCGAACACACCGCTCACGGAGGTGCTGCGTGACGCGGACCACAAGGACACGCTCGTTTTCCAGGTCGATCTATGGAGCGCGAGCGGCAACGTGCCCGCGGATTTCCTGGACGTGGCCGAGCGCGCCAAGGACATTCAATATTCGAGCCGCACGCGCGCCATCACCAACATGCTTGCCGATCGGCAAAAGCACGCGCGCTTTATCAAGGAACTCCTCGAGCACGTGCCCGCCGAGGCGCGCCGCAGCGATCCCCTCTTCGGGCTCGCCGAGAAGGTGGCCGATGGTTCGTCGATCAATGTGGTCCATCTGATCTACAAGAACAAGCCTTACGAAGGGCATTACAAGGACTACGAATTCAGCGCCGACACCATGCAAGAGCACTGGTCGAGCGGCGTCGAAGACATTCGCGCGTCGTTTGCGCAACCGGACTGGTTCGCGATCCCGAGCCGCGAGCAAGGCTTCGTCACGCACGACATCCATCGGCGCGCGGGAGAAGTGCCCGAATCGGATCGCGCCGAGCTGAGCGCCGGCGCATCCGGACAGGTGGATCTGACCCGCAAGGTCGCGTAGGGGTAGAAATGTTAGTGGAGATATCAACCTCCTACGATTGACGAGAGGCCGCTCTGCCCAAAAGGTGGAGTGGAGCCTCGATGTGCGCCGCCAGGTCGCAGACATCAAGCCGCTGAAATCCTATCCTTGCAGTTGTCCGAGTACCAATTGCACAGGAGCCGCAGCGTGGAAAACATCAAGCCCTTCCGCCCCGGATCGAAGGCGATACCGTCTTTCCACCTCGCACACGTTCGCTCCCTGATTAGGTGTCCCGGCACGGGTGGCAACGCAATCGATCCGGCTCCGAATAACACGGCGCCCACCTGCGAGGCGCGCGTCGCCGGTCAAGTGACCGTTCTCCTGCCCAGTGGAAACGTGAGTCGCGCCCTTGCCTTCCAGTCCCCGGCTTGCGACGAAGTCCCTTCGCACCGCCTCGCACACGGTGTCCTGGATGGGACCACCTACTGGTTTCGCTGTTCCGACGCTCCGGACGTGCGTGGCGATTCGCCCTGTTTCCGGGCGTACTTCGCGCGCGAGGGCGCGTGGTTCTTCTTCTACACCCAGGACTGCGCGCTGCCGTTCGGCTCGGAGGTCAGCTTCTCCGAAGGCAGCCATCGGGCCGATATGGAGCGTTGCGAGTGCGGCTTGAGGCGAAGACATAGGCGCGCGCTTGAGGGTTTTCCTTGACGCCGGGCCCGGCAACATCGCCAATGGTTGACCGACGGCGGACGTGCTAGGCTCCCTTCAAACAACTCCGGAGACTGCGATGCCGTTCATCTGCGAAAACGTTGAATGTCGTGCCGTGCTGGCTCGCGGGCAGGTCAGATCCAGTCAGGAGGACAAGGGTTGGTGTTTCTACTGCCCGGACTGCAACGCCCGCAACGAGTTGAAGGATGTCGGCATGCCTGATGGCCCTGCCCAGCTGGTTCAGCCAGAAAGACCCAGCCCTCCGCACAGGGTCATCGCGACGGCTCACCCCCTGGAGGACGGCAGGTACGCAGCGCAATTACGCGTGCAGAGGGCGCTCGCGATAAAAGGCACATACGCGGTCGAGGAGCGCTGGGAGGAACTCGGCGTGTTCATCAACGCGCAAGAGGCCGTAGCGCATGCGAATTCTTTCGCAGCCGAGCTGCTGAAGGCCTGACCGCAGGCGGCCCGCTGCATCGATTACCCGGACCGGAAGCCTCAACGCGAAGCCATCGTGCCGACCGGACGGGATTTCGGTACGACAACGTCGTCTTCCGCTTCGAGCGGCGCCTGCAAATCCCGTTCGTCGAGTTCCCAAACCACGAGTTTGGGCGGCGTCTGGGCATACGCGGCGCTCGCGAAATACGCGCGCGCCGCGCCGCCAAACCTGGCGCCTTCGCGCGCGAAATTCCCCACGCCCTTGCCTAACGCCAACGCCAGTTGCGGCACGAAATCGGAGGTCGTCGAATACGAGGTGCCGATGACCGCGATACCCGGCAGATCGGCATCGCCGAACAGGTCGTCCGCCGACGCAGCCGCCTGGGCCACGTGAAGGTAAGCCCGGGCAGTCACGATCTCCGCTCGCGGCTGCCAGGACACCGGCAACGCATCGAGCCCCGCCAGCCGCACGAGGTCGCCGGGCCGCCGGGCGGGCAGCTTGTCGGCAACTCGGTAGCCGGGCTGGCTCGACACGCTCGAACCCGGCGGCTCGTCCATCGCCCGAATGCGCTGCGCCACCGCGCGCGCCGCGGCGCCCGCGCCGTCCTGGGTCCAGTGCGTGTCGGTCCGGAAAAATGCATCGCCCGGCACGCCGCGCAGCGCCGGGCCCAGGTCCACCACGGGCACGCCAACGGCTGCGAGACGCGCTGTCCAGTCGCTCAGGCGCGCACTCAGCGATGCCGGCCGATACAGGCCGCACAGATGCTGCGGTTCGATGCGCGACTTGTCGGGCACCACGGCGACGAGCAATGCAATGCCGTGGCTCGCCAGTTCGCGCTGCACGGCGGCGACCGTTTCGGCGCGCGCCGCGAGATGGCGGTCGCCGTCGGCATACACGTTCAGTTCGTCGCGCAGGAACAGCCAGCCGGGACAGCCTTGCCGCACGCGCGGGCCCAGATCGCCCAGCGTCAGCCAGCCCAGCGCGCGCTGCATGCGCGCGGCGTCGGCGGCGATCTGCGTATCGGCCATGCGGCTGGCGAGTTCCTTCGACACCGTGCCGGATAGCATGCCCGCACGCGTGACGGCGTGAGGCAACAGCGATGCCGTCGTCGACGCGAACCGGATATTGAAGAACAGGCCCGCGAACAGGAAGCCCATCAGCATGACGGCAACGACCTTGCCGGCGCGCGTAGCGGGTAGTGGCGGTAGCGGCTTGGGATCTTCCATGGCGTCAGAACTGGAAGTAAAGGAAAGGCACGGCGCCGCGCGCGACGATCAACCCGAACGACAGCAGAAAGCCCGCGAGCGGCCACACGGCCTGCCACAACCGGCCTGGAGCCGTATCCGCGAGGCGCTCCCAGCGCGATTGCCAGACCGGCAGCAGCACACAGACGATGCCCAGCGCGGCGGCCAGCCCATGCACGGGCCGCAGCAGCACGATCGTGGCGTCGCTGAAGCCGATTCCGTTCAAGCCGAACTGGCCACGGTACATGGCGAGCGCCGCATGAAAACCCACCGCGCGGAACAGCGTCCACGCGAGCATGACGAACACGAGCGTCAGCACGTGCGACAACCAGAGCGGCACAACGGGCATGCCGGCGCGCCGCCAGAGCCGCGCCACCGTCAGTGCCACACCGTGAGCGATACCCCACAGCAGAAAGTTCCAGCTATCGCCGCCGTGCCACAGGCCCGCGAGGGCCATGGTCAGCAGCAGGTTCCGGCAGGTCTGCCACTCGCCATCGCGGTTGCCGCCCAGCGGGATGTACAGGTAGTCACGAATCCAGCTCGACAGCGACAGGTGCCAGCGGCGCCAGAAGTCCTGAATGCTGCTGGCGAGGTACGGATGGTTGAAGTTCTCGGGGAAGCGAAAGCCCAGCATCTGCCCCAGCCCGATGGCCATGGCGCTATAGCCCGCGAAATCGAAGAACAGCTGCAGCGTGTAGAAGCCGCAACCGAGCCACGCGTCTGCCAGCGTGGGGGCATGCATGGCGAACACCGCGTCGACGATGGGCGAAAGCGTATCGGCCACGAGCACCTTCATGCTCATGCCCACCATGAGCCGCCGCGCGCCCGCTGCAAAAGCGTCCCAGTCGACCGTGCGCGACACCAGCTCGCGTTTGACCCACGCGTAGCGAATGATCGGCCCGGCGATCAGGTGTACGAACATTCCCTGATAGGCCCCATAGCGGATCACGCTGCGGTCGGCCGGAACCGTGCCGCGCTGCACGTCGATCAGGTACGAGATCGATTGCAGCACGATGAAGGACAGCCCGATCGGCAACACGACGTGTTGCCAGGGAAGCGGCCCCGCATGGCCTGCCGCCAGCACATTGTCGAGACTATCGACCACGATGTTGGCGTACTTGTACCAGCACAGGATCGCAACGTTCACGGCGATAAAGACCGCGAGCCAGCCGCCGCGCGCACGCGGGCTCGGCGCGCGGTCGATGACCACGCCGCCGAACCAGCCGCAGAAGGTCAGCGCGATGAACAGCAACAGAAAGACCGGGCTCCACCAGGCATAGAAGAACCAGCTGCAAAAGAGCAGCACGCCGTTGCGCCAGCGCGCGGGCGACATGACATAGATCGCGAGGAAGGCCGGCAGAAACAGCGTCAGGAATTCGAGGGACGCGAAAACCATGCGATCAGCGGCTCACCGCGTCGTTCGCGAAGAAGATGCGCGACTGTGCACCGGCCGGCACGAGGAACACCGTATAACGCTGCCCCGCGACGAGCGTGCCCAGATTCAGCGGCTGGCCCACCGGCTGACCGCCGCAGGCGAGCTGCACCGACAGCGCGACCGGGTTGACCTGCCGGCGCCTGCTCTGGCCCGCGGCCACGCCGTCGAGCAGCACGACGTCGCGGCCGGGCACTTTCAGCGTGGGCCTCGCGCAGTGCGCATCGAGGTTGTAAAAGCCCACCGACGCTTTGAGCGCGTTGAAGTCGTCCGGTTTTTCGCGGACCGTCACGACCTGCGAACGCGCGCCCTTCTCCACCCCGTCGAGCGCGACGATGCTGACGAACTCGCCGGGCTTCACGGTCGCGCTTACGTCCTGGTGCGCCCCGCCCGCCGTCAGCGTGCCGGCCACGGGTTTGCCCGCGGCGATCGGAAAGAAGCGGCTGGCCGGGTTCTCGGCATCGAGCGTCAGGCGTGCTTTCGAACCGGCAGAGGTCACATCCACGGGATGCGATCCGCCATCGACGAAACGCACGAACGACGAATCCTCCGCGGGACCGGTCGCGTACAACGGGATATCGGCGGCCATGGCCGGTTCAATGGCGAACGGTACGGCCAGTTGGACGGCCAGTTGCGCGGACAGCGCGAAGCCGGACAGCGCGAGGCTGCGAACAACGAAGCGCAGCGGCTGGGAATGGACGTTTTTCATTGTTTTTCTCCAACTCTCGATGTGACGAAGCGGCGGCAGCGCCTTACTTGTGCTGGACGACCGGCAGCTTGACCAGCGCCTTCATGATGTCGGCGCCCCAGTACTTGTAGCCGGTCGTCGTCAAATGCTGACCATCGACCGTCGCCCATTCGCCCGGCTTCGAAAACGTGAGCGAGTCGATGTACTGGCACGGCGCGACATTGGTGGCGAGGAACGACGAGAGCTGCTTCACGCGCGCAAAGGTCTTCTGGTACTTGCCGCCCTCCGTGCCCCACGCCGGCCCGACCCAGACGCACGCCGTCTTGCTGGCGGCCAGGTCTTGCGTGAGCGCCGTGACCTGCTGCCACGCCCAGCTCTTGGGGAAATCGTCCTTGCCGTATCCGCCGAACGTGTCCCCTTCGACGATGATGACGAGGTTGGCCTTGTTCGCCGCGACCAGTTGATCGATAGGCTGCGTCTTCGCGCTGTGATCGACGACGAGCGGCGCCTTGCCGTTGCGCGTGGCGCCGCCGCAGGTGCCCGGGACCGACTTCACCCAGTCGCCCGGCACGCTGCCGCACACCCCGTAGGTGTGCACCTGCGCGCCGGCGGCGATCAGCTGGTCCTGCAACGTGTCGATGAGATAACCCGGCTCGCTCAGATGGCTGTCGCCAATCATGAGAATGCTGAGACCTGCAAGTACGGAAGCAAGCATGAACTTAAGACTCCTGAAAAACGATCGATCTCCGATCGACCGGGCTACTGATCGTTGTAATGCGACTGGTAAGGTATGACCGGCATATCCAGCGATTTCGTCTGCGGTGCGAAGCTAAAGCGCAGATACAGCCCAGCCACCCACTGGCGGTAGCTGGACGAATTGTTGGCGCCTACCGATGCGCCGCCCGTGAGGTGATTGCTGAAGCGGTATTCGGCCGCGGCCAGCAGGTTGTAGCCAATGCCGGTCTTCGACTGCGCGGGATGGACCGCGCCGTCGCTCAAGCCAAGCGACGACGCTGCTGTGACGGCGGCCGCCTGCAGCGTGCTGTCGGTCGGGAAGTACGGCGCGCCGGCCTCGTGGTAGTACTGCAAACCCGCCGACCCTTGCAGCTTGTAGGTCCAGCGATCCGAGCGCTGCGCCCACGTGATCGGCACGGTGAACGCATAGAAGCGCTGCGGACTGAAATAGCCGCCGTTGCCGTAGGTGAAGTTGTTTTGGTCGTGGCGGTAGAACTCGCCGCTCAGATTCATGCCGATGGTCAGCATGTTGCTGGCGCTGCGCAGCAGGTACCAGTACGTGCCCGCGCCGACCTCGGCGCCCTCGTTGGACTGGACGCTATAGCCGTCCAGGTACTTCACGGAACCGTAGCCGTAGAAGCCGAAGTCCTGGTTGTCGAGGCCGATCGCGCCATGCAGCCCCGTGGCGGTCACGCCGCCCCAGCGCAGGCCCGAGCGCGCGTCGGTCGAACCGGCGAACGACGTGATGCTGTCGGTCACGGCGCGGCGCGACACGCCCGCGTTGAACCAGCTGCCCGCCTTCGCATCGATGGCGCTCCTGAACGACACGCCGCCGACGACATTGGTGTACTGGAAACCCAAAGGCGTCGTGCCGATGTCGAACGCCCACTTGCGCGTCTCGTAGCCCACGCCGAGACCCACACCATGGGCGCTCTGCGCACCGGGCGCGGCGACCGTGCCGTCTTTCTGCGCCTGCGCGGCGACCGGGCCGCCGCCGAACTGGCTGCTGCTGTAGACATCGGTGCCGAGCGTGCCGCCCTCGAGTTCCACCGGCGTCACGCGCAGCGACAACTTGCCGTTGCCGACCGGCAGCAAGGTTTCGAGCGGCTGCTGCACATCCGTCAATTGCGAGGTCCCGCCGGCGCTGTTGTTCGACGAGACGAACAGGCCACCGCGAATTTCCGCTGAGCGCTCCGAGCGGATATCGTCGAGTTCGTTGCGCATGTCGTCGAGCGAGATGGCGCCCTCCTGAGGCGCGCTCGTGGCCACCGCGTCCTGCGGCGTCTGCTCGCCGATCGGCGTGCCGGCCACGGAAGGCAGCGCGGACGCACGCGCCGCCTTCGACGTCGTTGCAGACGCGAGACCAGAAGCCGTTCCCGCGTCGTTCGCGAGCACGCCATCAGTGGCAGCGCCTGCTGTGCCCTGCGCGGCAAACGCATTGGCAGCCGGCTGGCGCTTCTCGCGAGCCGCACGGCGGCGGCGATCGTCGTCGTGCACGAAGGGATTGCCCGCCACGTGGACGCCTTGCGCCTGCACGCCGAGCCGCTTTTCCTTGGCGGCGATGGCCGTCACCAGCAGCGACTGCGCCTCGCGGGTCTTGCCCTGCATGACGTAGATGCGCGCGGCGCCCGCCAGCACGTCCGGATCGTTCGGCGCCTTCGCAACGGCCAGTTTCAAGGCGGCGTCCGCCACGCCGCCCTCGCCGGCCTGCACCGCCGTCATCGCCACGCCCAGCTCCAGACCGGGGTTGTCGGGATCGTTCGCGAGCGCCTTCCGATACAGCGACAGTGCCTTGCTGTACTGGCCGTCGGCCGCATACATTCGCGCCAGCGCGGCGTTGGCCAGGCTGTCGTTGGGCCGCTTCGCGAGAACCGGCGCGAGCGTGTCGTAGGCCTGCGCAAGATCGCCTTGCTGGCGTTGCTGCTCGGCGAGGCGTACGGCGTAGAGGTAATTCAGATCATCCAGTTGCCGCCGCTGGTCTGCGGTCAGCGTCTCGCCCTGCAACCCGCGGATCACGTCCTGGGCCTGAACGTTCTGGCCAGTCTTGAGCAGCAGGCCCGCATAGGCCAGCTGCACATCGGGACCGCTGCCCTTCAGGCCGCCCGGCATCAGCCCATGCATCAAGGCCATGGCGCGCGGCAGATTCCCCGCGTCGACATAGGCCTGGGCGAGCGCGCTCACCCGCACCGGGTCCTTGCCCGCCGACGCCTCGAGCCGCGCCAGCATGTTGCGCGCGTCGTCCAGATTGCCGTCGCGCGCCAGTTGCGAGGCTTGTGCCGCCACCGCCTGAAAATCGATCTGCTGCGCCGTCGCGACCATGTTCGGCGTACGCGCGGCGGTGGGAATGCGCGCCATCGTGTCCTGCGCGCGCGTCCAGTCGCCCATCTGCATGGCCAGCAGCGCGCTCGCGTAGAGGGCGTCGGGATTGTCGGGGTTCGAGGCGAGCAGGCCGTCCACGAGTTCCCTCGCCTCGTCGGCGTGGCCCTGCCGCAGTTCGTAGCGCGCCAGTTCCAGACGGATCCACGGATTGTCGGGATCGCGGCGCTGCGCGTCTTCGAGGATCCGTCGCGCGGCGTCCAGATCGCCGCGCTGCTCGGCGGCGTCGGCGCGGCCCGCGGCGACGGCGGCACGCAAACGGTCGAGGCCGCCGATGCCTGCCTGCTGCTCGGGCGACATGCCGTCGACCCACTTCTGGGCCTCGTCGGCGCGCCCCGTTGCGGCAAGGATATCGACGAGCCCGCTCACCGCCTCGCGGTTGTTCGGGTGTGCCGCCAGCACCTCGCGGTAGACCTTTTCGGCGCGGGTCAGATCGCCCTGCGCCGCATACAGCCGGGCCGACGCATTGCGGCCGCCCGGCTCAGCGGGGTCCATGCGCAGCGCCTGGTCGAGCTTGCTGCGCGCGGCGGCGTAGTCGCCCACGCTTTGCGCGCCTTCGGCCTGATTCACCAGCAGCCAGAAGCGTGCCGAAGCGAGCGCCTTGTTCCAGTTGGCTCCGGCGCCCGGACGCGCGACGGCGCGCGCGAGCAGCGTCTGCGCCTGCGCCAGATCGCCCTGTTGCATGCGCACCAGACCCAGCCCGCCGAGCGCATCGGTGTCGTTGGGTTTGTCGCCCAGCACATCGGTGAAGGATTGTTCCGCGGTCGTGATGTCGCCCGCCTTGAACGCCGCGAAGCCGCGCGTCAGGCGCGGGTCCATGACCGGCACGGCAGGGGCGCCCGCCGCGCGCGGCGAGAGCATCTGATGGCGGATTTCATCGTCATCGGGATGCAGCTTCAGATAGTCCTCGAACCACGACTTGTTCTTCGGCGTGGGCGTGACCCAGGTCAGCACGGAGCGCCAGGCTTCCGTGGCCGCGCCGCCGATGTCCGGGCGCGCGGCCAGCTTTTCCAGCAACGCGACGCCCGCGGCACGATAGCGTTCGTCGCGCACCTGATGCTGGGCCAGCGCCAACTGGGTATACGGATCGGGCGTCTCGGCGTTCAGGCGCGTCAAGCCCTGAATGGCCGGATCCACGCCGCCGTCCGTATAGCCGAGGAAGGTGTAGTACTCGCGCGCCACACTGCCCTGCGGGGCCTTGCCGCCCAACGCCTTGTCGTATTGCGCGATCGCGGCCGCCAGCGCCTTCGGGTCGTTCTGGTTGACCGCGTCCTGCGCCATCTGGCGCGCCTTGGCGAACGTGGACTTGCCGGGCTCCACGGCAAGACGCAGGTCCTGCTCGAGCAGCGGCACGAAGCGGCTGTCGGGCGCAGCGGCGCGCAGCCTCGCCAGATAGTCTTTGGCGACCGCAAACTGCTTCTTGCCGATGGCGATCGACCCCATGCCATAGAGGCCTTCGGGCTGCTTCGGGTCCGCCAGCAGCAGTTTCGACCAGGACTGCGCGGCCAGATCGGGTTTGTCATGCGCCTGCCAATAGCGGCCCTGCTCGAGCAGCATGCTGGAGCTGGCGTCCTGCGCCCACGCGGGGTGGCTGACCGAGGTGAGCAACAAACCCAGAACACAGGCCTGGCTGCGGCTGACTAACATGAAGGTTTCCTGATTATTGTTGCGCGTGCTGCCTGGCGCGCAGCCGTGCCTCGGCTTCGGCATCGCGCCGCGCCTGACGGTGCCGCAAGGCCACGAACCCACCCGCCGCCAGCAGCACGAGCGCGACGACACCGAGCGCCTTCAGCAGCGAGGCCAGCGACACGCCGAACGAAGCCAGCCACCAGTCGAGGCCGCGCCACAGGCCCAGATGCCCGACGTAGTACGTGTGCTCGCCCACGAGCGCATCGACTTCGGTGCCGCGGATCGACACGAGGCTGCCCTGGATGGGCTGCTTGTCGTAGTTCGGCACGCCCAGCAGCGCCGCGGCCGCATCCTTGAGACCGTCGGGTTGATTGCTGACCAGCATGACCACGCTGCGGCCCTTTTCCTTCGGCGACTCGAAGCCCGCCAGCACGGCGCTTACGCCCGGCCCCGTCCAGGCGAGCGACAGGCGCCCGGGTGCCGAATCGAGACGCGGATTGGCGTGGAACCACCCACGCACGCGGCCCGGCAGATCCGAGAGTGAGAACTGCGCGCCGTGGTCGTACGCCGCGGGCATGTACGCCGCCCAGTCCTTGAGCCAGGCCTGATCGGCGCCCGAGGCGATCACGAGCAGATCCTTCGCCGCAGGCATGGCGTCGATCCGCTGGCCGCGCAGCACGGTCACGCCGCGCGCCGGATAGCCGGTCGAGTCGCCCATGCGGCCCATCACGGCCAGATACGTGCTGTACTCCTGCGGCCCCGCATTGGCGCCGAGCACGACGTCCGTGTCGGACAGGTCGGCCATGCGCGTGAACGGGAAACCCGCCTGGGCGAACGCGGCCAGGTTCGGCATCGCGATGTAGTGCGGATACCTCGACAGGTCGATCGTCGATTCGGGATCGATCGCGCCGCGCACGTTGTCGATGATGATGTCCCGGCACTCGCCCTGCTTGATGTAGTCGTACATGTAGCGGAACTGCAGCTGCGTGTTCGGATGCAGGAGCGTCTCCAGCGGCACGTCCAGGTTCGCCTGACGCGGCAGGCTGCTGTCGGGCAGCACTTCGGCGCGCAGCTTGTCGCCGCCTTCCAGGCGCTCGAGCGGCAGCAGCGGAATCGACTTCATGAACTGATCGCTGACGCTGAACAGCAGCGACGAATTGACCATGTAAGGCTGCGGCGTGTAGCGGTAATGCAGGTCGATCGGCACGTTGGACGCGTGCCAGCCGAACAGGTCGGGCGGCACGCGCGTATTGATGCGAATGAGGTCCGGGCTGTAGCCCGACACGCTCAACTGTTTGGTGTCGATCAGCTCACCGAACGATACGGGGCGGTCGGTGCGCAGCCAGCGCGGCGCATCGTAGGGCTTGCGCGGCGCGAGATCGGCGAAATGCGTGATGAGCGCGCTCGAGCCCGCCAGCGTCTGGCTGCCCGTGACCAGCGCGTCGGCCGCCTGCTTGAGTTCCTTGCCGTCGCGGCCCATGACGAGCAGCAGCTTGCCGTTGGGATCGTTCGGGTTGCTGACGATGGCGAGCGTCGGACCTTGCAGCGGCGCTCCGGCGAGCGCCGCCTGCTGCGCGCCTTGGACGATGACGACCGCGTTGGCCTGCGCGGGGACGGTGGAGAGCGACACCGGGAAGTCTGCGCCGCGATAGCTGGCCAGCGCGCCGAACCACGACGACACGGCGCCTGCGGCCTCGAGCGCGGCCGTATCGGGATTGCCCGCGAACACGACCGGCAGGTTCAGCCGGCGGATGTCCTGGCCGTCGAAGAACGGCTTGGGCAGGCGCGCCAGATCGTTGGCCTGCGGCAGCGGCTGCGTATCGACGCTCAGCGTGCTTTCGTTGCTGATGTTGGCCCACAGGCTCGAATGCAGCGGGTCCTCGCACTGCGTGGTGTAGTGGCCGATCAGTTGCAGGCGCAACTTGCTGTTCGAGGTGAACAGATACGCCGGCAGTGCGATCGTGCGCTGCAGGCTCGCGCCGGCCGTATCCTTCGGCACCGCGATCGAGGCCGCCACCTGGTCGTTGACCAGCACGTTGATGTGCGAGAGATCGGGCAGCAGCGCCGGCGAATAGGCATAGCGCAGATTCAGGCGCGCACCGCTCACGACCTGATCGTCGCGCACGCCGACCGGCACCGTGTTGCTGCCGTCGACACCGCGCAGGTTGAGCGCGTATTGCGCACCCAATTGCCGCAACGACCAGGTCACGGTCGTTGACGACGCCGCCGTAGCCGCAGCGGGCTGCGCCTGCGCGTTGTTTGCGCCATTGCCGCTAGCCGCGGCCTGGGCGTGCGCCGTCGAGGCGAAGGTGCAGCCGAACAGCAGTGCCGGCAACGCCCGCAATACCGGCCGTACGGTCATGCAACGCGCGAGGCGTGCCCGGGAAATAGCCGGCCGTCTTTTAAACATGAGAACCTCGTCGTCCTTCTTCACGTTGCGATGTCTGGGGAATGTCCAGATTCAGGCGTCTCAGGGCGCGCCGATGCAGGAGTACGCCGCCGAGCAAACCGATGAGCACGACGCTGACGAGCGTCGCCGCGAGCAGCAGCACGATGTGACTCGCGAAGAACCACTCGATCGCGAGCCGCAGCGGCAAGGAGCCGATGAAATAGCTCTGGTCCTTGTTCAGCGTGGTGAGGATGCCGTCATTGACGACCACGAGGCTGCCGCCGATCGTGTCGTCGACGCGGTAGTGGCGCGCTTGCAGCGCGTCCGCGACCGCGCTGAGGCCGCCCGGCGTATTGCCCGATACGACCACCACGCTGCGGCCATGCGCGAGCGGCGACTCGAACCCGGCCACCATGCCGTCGTGGTCGTCGCTGCGATAGAGCGCGGCGATGTCGGCTTCGCGCCTGGCTTGCGTCTGGCCGCCCGTCAGCTTGTCCCACCAACCGGCGAGCCCGTTGCCGGACGACGGAGCCGGTGCGAAGAACCCGCGCGGCAAGTCGCTGCGCCACGCCTTGAGCAAAGGCTGGTTGTCGCCCGATGCCAGCACGAGCAAGTCCTTTTGCCGCAGCGATTCGACCTGAGCCGGATCGGCCACCGTCACGCCCAGCACCGGATAGCCGGTGGCCTGCCCCATGCTGCCCATCAGCGTCAGATAGGCGGAGTCGTCGTCCGCGGCCGGCTGCGTGGGCAGGATCACCGCGGTTTCGGACAGATCGGCGAGGCGCGTAAACGGAAAGCCCGCGTTGGCGAACGCGCCCAGATCGGGCATGGCCGTGTAACGCGGCAACTGCGAAATATCGATCGTCGAAGTCGGATCGATGGCGCTCAGCAGCGGGCCGCCGGGCACGTCCTGCCAGTGGTCTTTCGTCTTGACCGGCTCGTAGCGATAGTCGAATTGCAGCGTCGTCAGCGGCGGCAGCAGATACGTCGGAATCCGCATCACGGCATGGCCGTCCGATGCGTCTCCCGGCAGCGGCAACGTCGCGATCGGCGTGTTGCCTGCCAGCACATTCAGCGCCGAACGCGTCGACTCCGGGCGCGCCGTATAGCGATAACGCAAGTTCAGCACCGCGCCGCTGTTGTTGAAACCGAACAGGCCCGGCGGCAGGCGCAGGTCCACATCGATCGCGCCGGGCCGGAGCCCCTGGATCGTGAACCGGTCCGCCGGCAACAGTTCGCCCAGCGCCACCGGGCGGTCGCCCGGCAACCAGTTCGGTGCGTCAAAAGGCTGGCGCGGTGCTGCGGCAACGGGACCGTCGATGCGGACCTGCGGGCCCGCCAGCGTCTTCGCGCCCAGCACCAGCGCCAGCGCCGCCGTGCGCAGTTGCGGCTCGTCGCGGCCCGCGACCAGCAGCAGCTTGCCGTTGGGGTCGTTGGGGTTGGGCACGATCGCCAGCGTCGGGGCGTCGACGGCGAGCGGGGCCAGGCCCAGGGAAGGCAACTCGTCGCGCAGCGCCAGCACGACGGCATGGCCATGTGCGGGCAGCGCGCCGAGACTCGCGGTGAAGTGCGAGCCGCGATAGCCCGCCTGCGCGCCCAGCCACGAGGCCACGATCCCCGCGGATTCGAGGCGCCGCTCGCCCGGTGCGCGCGGCAGCACGACGGGCAGATTCACGCGGCGCTCATCGCGCGCATCGACGAAAGGCGCGGGCAGTTGCGACAGGTCGCTGGAGACCGCCGCCGGCGCCACAGTCAGTTCGAGCGCGCTATTCGGGCCGGCTTTCAGCCACAGGTCGGGACTCAGCGGATCGTTACCTTGATCGCTGGCTTTGCTATGCGCAATCAGCTCGAGGTTGAGGTGATTGAACTCGCCGAGCAGCGACACCGGCAAATCCACGCTCACCTGCGTCGACGTGCGCGGCACAGGCTCCGGCAACGCAATCGTCGCCCCCACCACGCCGTTGAGCAGCACATTGAGGTGCGAGAGCGCGGGGAGCAACGTAGGCGAATAGCGGTAGTCGAGCACGAGCCGCGCGCCGACCACGCGCTCGTCACGGCGCAAACCGAAGTCCATGCCGCCATAGGCGTCCTCGCCGAGCAGCGTCAGGCCTTGCACAGCGTTTTGCCGCAGCAGCGGGATGCGATAGATATAGGTATCGCCCGAGCCGGTGGCGGTCTGCGGCTGCGCCGATGCAGGCGCTTCGGCCGTCACGGCCTGCGACGCAAACGGCGGCGCCGATGCGGTCGGCGCGCTACGCGCGCTCGCGGCCAGCGCAACGTTGCCACCGAGCGCAAGCACGGCGAGCACCGAACCCAACCGCGGCGCCAGCCGGCGCGCGCACGCCAGGGCGCGCAAAGGCAACAGATGGACGGGACTCACGATTGCCTCGATCCCAACTCGCCCGCCTGCGCCTCGGTCGAACGTACGAGACGCTCGCGTGAGCCCATCAGCAGATGCCGGAACAACTCCTTCAGGCCGCGCACGCCGACGCCGAGCACCTCGAACAGGCTGCGCAACGGCCGGTCGCGACGATAGCGGCCCCAGGAAGCAATCCAGCTGTCGGCGCGCGAGAACGTCACGCGCATCAGGTCGCGTTCCTGATCGATCGTCAGGGCCGGGAAACTCACGCCCACGGTGCGGCCGCGGCACACCTGGACCTCGGCGGGAAACTTGCCCTCGTAGTCGTCGCGGAACACCGAGACCACGACGCGCTCGCCGCGCTGCGGCAGCGGCGCGTCCTCGGGCAGCACGAGTCCGAGGCCGCCGTGCGAATAGTCGCTGGTCTGGCAGACGACGCGACGCCCGTCGGCCAGACGGATGGCGGCCGGCAACTCGATCTGCACGCGCGGCATGAGGCGCAGCTGCCTCGACTCGGACGCCACGCCTGCCGCCGCGCTCAGGTTCATGACGTTGTAGATCACCCAGACCAGGTTGAACAGAATACTCATCGCCTCGGGCCAGCCGGGACTGCGGATCAGACCGGCCACCCCCACTGCGAAGCCGGCGAGGTTGATGAGCAACAGGACGATGTAGGGCCGCGCCATCGCCCAATCCAGGAAGGACTGCCGGATCACCCCGCCCTTGGACGTCACGTTGAAGCCTCTACTGCCGGGAAACAGCACGGCCTGGAGTGCGGGCAGAATCACGTACCACGCCAGCACCGTTTCGTAGACCTCGCTCCAGAACGAATGGCGGAAGCGCCCCTGAATGCGCGAGGCGCCGATGCTCGAAATCACGAGATGCGGCACGGCATAGGCGAGCACCATTAGCGCCGACGCATGAAAGACGTGCGCGCCGAAGAACAGATAGGCCATCGGCGTGATCAGGAACACGATGCGCGGCAAGCCGAAGAAGAAGTGCATCATCGCGCTGAGGTAGCACAGCCGTTGCGGCAGCGTCAGCCCCGAGATCAACAACGGGTTGAACTGGCGGAAGATCTCTGCCATGCCGCGCGCCCAGCGAATCCGCTGACCGATGTGGCGGCCCAGGCTTTCGGTCGCCAGCCCCGCCGCCTGCGGAATGGCGAGGTAGCCCGTGTTGTAGCCCTTCATGCACATCTTGAGCGCGGTCAGCGCGTCTTCGGTGACGCTTTCGGTCGCCACGCCGCCCACTTCGTCGAGCGCGGAGCGCCGCAACACCGCGCAGGAACCGCAAAAAAACGCGGCATTCCAGAGATCGTTGCCGTTTTGCAGCACGCCATAGAACAGGTCGCCCTCGTTGGGTACCTTGCGGTAGGTTTCGAGGTTGCGCTCGAACGGATCGGGCGAATAGAACACGTGCGGCGTCTGCACCATGGCCATCTTGGGATCCTTCAGGAACCAGCCCATGCAGATCTGCAGAAACGAGCGCGTGGTGACGTGATCGCAGTCGAACACGGCGATGTACTCGCCGTGGGTCTTCGCCAGCGCCGCGTTGAGATTGCCCGCCTTGGCGTGCGTGTTGTCGGGGCGGGTCAGATAGTCCACGCCGGCCTGCTCGCAGAATGCCCGAAACTCGTCACGGCGGCCGTCGTCGAGCAGGTATACGCGCAGCTTGTCGGCGGGCCAGTCGAGCAGCGTCGCGGCCAGCACCGACTGCCGCACCACGTCGAGCGGCTCGTTGTAGGTGGGGATGTAGACGTCCACCGTGGGCCAGGCCGACGTATCGGCCGGCAGCGGCGCAGGCCGGCGATGCAGCGGCCAAAGCGTCTGGAAGTAGCTGCACAACAGCATGAGCACCGCGTAGCCTTCGGCCAGCAACAGCAGATAGCCGAAGGTCCTGTCCAGCGAGTTGGTGAAGGACAGGGTCTGCGTCACGCGCCAGTACAGGTAGCGCAGCGACATGAATACCGACAACGCCACCAGCGACACGGTGAGGACGCGGCCGCGCACGCGGCTCAGCGCGATCGCGACGCCCATGCACAGGATGGCGAACAGCCACTGCTTCGACACCGCCAGATGGACCGTCACGGCCGACGTGAACAACAGCACGGCCGCCAGCGTCACGAGCACGCGTGACCAGCGCGACGCGAGCAGCGACGCCCCCGCTTGCAGCAGTGTGTCGTCCCAGTCTCCGGCATCGTCACTTTGCCCCGCACCGGCCGCTTGTCGTTGCGGCCGCATCGATTTCCGCTTGACGATCATGGCGCACCACGCTGCGCAACATCGCCACGAGGTTCATTGCGTTCCATGAGGCGCGCAAACACACTGCTCAGCGCGGCGGACTGCTGCACCGCGACGACAGGCTCGGGCGTGGGTTGAACGACAGGCTCTTCGAGTGCGGCCTGCTCTGCCGGAGGAGGTTCGGACGCGGCAACAGGCGTGGCGCAAACCGCGTCGGGTGACGCATCGGTCGTAACGGGCGCATCGAGCGCATCAGTCGCAACGGGAAGATCGGCCGGATCAGCGGCGTCGCCCTGCGCCGACGCGACAGGCGCGGGCGCGACGGGGTCCGGCTCCGCCGCGTCCAGCGTGGACCAGCGCCCACGCAGACCTTGCGTCTGCTCCGCCCTTTCCACTTCCCGGTACTGCGATGGGCTTGCGTCCGCTACCTCGAAAAGATTCGCAATGTCCGATGCACTGCTCATGCCCCGACCCCGTAGTATTCGTTGTGCTGTCCATCAAGGCGCGTCATGCGCGCAGCACGTTTTGTGTTTTTTTTCCTGAACTGCCGACCTGCCGACCTCTACTTACCAAACAGGAAAACCATCGTGCCCGACGCATCCGCAGGACCCGCCGTGGTCATGCGCAACTGAGTGTCGGCGCCCAACTGATGCATCCACGCTTCATAGGCCCCTTCGAGGAACGCCCCGGCCCACGCCACGTTCTCCGCGCCGAATACGGCCGTGAGCGGTGCGTGGTAATGCGTGAGCACCAGCCAGTCCTGAGCCTCGCGTATCTCGACCCGGCCCCAGTCCAGCTCGCCCCACACCTGATTCATGGCGTCCCGCATCGCAGCCACGGTGGCCGCCTCACCAGGTGCATATTGATGCGCGAATTGACCGCCCGCAGCGCGCATAAGCTGGGCCAAAAACCTGGGCGTCAGGTTCTGCGTCAACGCTTGCGTGAGGAACGACAGGAACGGACGCCATTGCGGTGCTGGCATGGAATTCATCACCTATTCATGCGCCCGGAAAGGAGACGCACAGGGTCAACAGAATTTGCAGAAGCAGCCATAGTCACCATTCGGGCAGTGACCGGCGTTAAGCGCAGGCGATCCTTGTGGGTGATTCCGGAAGAACGGCGGATCAACTGACGCGCGGCGGATTATACGTATTATTCTCGCCGTGTTTATTATTTAATTTGTCTGCATCGCTAAATTTGTCACGCGTTCGCGACAAATCAAAAACGAAAACGTTTGCGCATAAAAAAGGGGCGCGCGAATTTAACGCCGCATCGAATTCATTAACCCATACCGCCGGCTTCCCCGAATACGAAACACGAATTCGGTCGTTTTCATTTTGAGCTGGCAATTTCTCCGCGCATTTATAAATTCACCTGGATTCGCTAATTATTCATGCCGAAGTGTCATTTCCGCGAATTCGATCAGGTGCAAACGTTTGCAGCTCATTTCCTGTGCTGTATGGCTAGCGCCGCAATACCCGCTCCAGCGAATGCGCACGCGGCAGACACAATGGCGACGGCACGCAGCGCGTCGATCATCGCGTCCGCTTCCGCACGCGCCACCAGCGTTGCGTGCGGCGTGCCGGCGCCGTCCGATGCGAGCCCGCCTTGCCCCTCCGGCTCCAGCAGCTGCCCCGTCTGGCGTGCGTTCACCGGCACGTGCAACGCGTCGAGGCGCGCCGCCAGCGCTGCGTGATGCGACCACACGAACACGATGCCGAGCACCGCCACCGCCAGCAGGCTCGCCACGCGTGCAACGGCGTTATTGATGCCAGATGCGACGCCGGTGCGCTCGCTCGACACCGAGCCCATCACGGTCGTGGTGAGCGGCGCGACGGTGATCGTCATGCCGAGCCCGAGCACCGCGAGCGCAGGAAAGAATCCGGTCCAGTAGCTGCCGCGCACGAACGGCAACGCCAATAGCGTGAACCCGAGCCCGGCGACGCCCGGGCCAACGGTCAACAGCGCGCGCGGGCCAAAGCGGCTCGTCAGGCCACCGGTGAAGCGCGACAGCAAGCCGATGATGACGGGCACCGGCAGCAGCGCCGCGCCCGCTTCGGTCGCGGTGAAACCATGCGCGCGGATCAGCGTGAACGGCAGGAAGAAGAATGCGCCGCCGAGCCCGAAGTAAAGCAGCAATGTGACGAGGTTTGCGCCGGTGAAGTCGCGCGAACGGAATACATCGAGCGGCATCATGGGGTTGGCGCTGCGCGCTTCGATCATGACGAACGCCGCGAGCACGAGCGCGCCGGCGCCGATTGCGACCAGTACGACCGGATGCTGGAAGCCTCGCGCCGACGCCTGGGTCAGCCCGAAAGTCAGACTGGCGAGTCCCCCGGCCGCGGCAAGCGCGCCGGGCCAGTCGAGCTGCCCGGGCGCATCGGGCCTGTGGCTGTTGGGCACCGATGAAATGGCGAGCGCGATGGTTAGCGCGGCGAGCGGGACGTTCAGGAAGAAGATCGCGCGCCAGGAAAATGCATCGACGAGCCAGCCGCCCGCCACGGGCCCCACCGCCGACGTGATCGCGCCGACGCCCGCCCAGGTGCCGATCGCCCGGCCACGCGCTTCGTCGTCGAACACCGCGCCGATGATCGCGAGGCTGCTGGGTACGAGCAGCGCCGCGCCGATGCCTTGAACCGCGCGCGCGGTGATCAGCGCAGCCGCATTCGGCGCGAGACCGCAAGCCGCCGACGCCAGCGTAAACAGCGCGATGCCCGCGATAAATACCGTGCGGCGGCCAAGCTTGTCCCCCATCGACCCGCCGACCAGCACGAGGGAGCCGAGAAACAGCAAATACGCGTTGACGACCCATTGCATCGCGGCGACGCTCGCACCGAGTTCGCTCTGAATGGACGGCAGTGCGACGTTGACGACGGAGCCGTCGATGAACGCCATGCTCGAACCCAGGATCGTCGCCGCGAGCGCGAGACGCTTGCGCCGGCACGGACGGTCGACTGAGGTGGGCTGCGTGCGGATCACGAGCTCGTCGCACGGGCTCGCCTGCGCGGCGACGACATGCGCGCCCTTCGGCCCGCTTTCAACAAGATCCGGGTTGGCCAAGTTCGCTCCCGTGTCGATCGATGGTGACTAGAGTCTGTTGATGCCAGCGGCGCGAGTCAACCCGGCAGAGCGCAAAGGCGTCGGCCGCGGATCACCGTGCGGACGCAATCCAGATCAGGCTGGTATACATCGGTCTGCCGGCCACCGCGCTGCGCCGTCCCCCATTTCGCCACACGCTTGAGCGCGACCGCGCGAATGGCCTGGATCCTTCATGACGCGCCCTTACCCACCACGCATGTCGCGTTGCCCGCCGTTAGCCCATCTGTTGGCCAATGTGTCGGCCCTCGTCGTTGCCGCGCTGCTATGCGGCTGCGCGATGGTGCGCGTGAACTCGCTCGGCCCGCAGCAGTACTTTGCCATGCGTCGGGGAGATATTCTCTCGACCGGCCAGTTGAGCGCGGCGACACAGGCCACGTTGCGGGTTGCGGCCCTGGACGAAAGTTCGTGCCAGAGTGCACCGCAAGCGTGTATCGATACGATCGCAACCGTCGGCGGACTCAGTACCGGACAGCGCCTTGCCTGCCTCGCCGAGTTATCGCTCCAGATGGCGCTCGAGCAAACGCCGCCTGCCGGCGCCCCCTGGACCGACGCGCAATTCGATTCGTGGCTCAAGACAGCGCGATACGCGTATGCGTTTCTGTTCCTCGGCCAGCGCACGGCTGGCGAACGGGCCTTCGAGGACCGCCAGACGCAGGTTCGCGACTACTACAACTATGCGGTCCAGGAGCTTGCCGGCGCGCTGTTTCTGCGCGGCACCTCCACTGAAACGACCACCGGCCAGCGCGATCCGGCAAAGCAGTTCATCGCAGGCTGGACCATCCATGTCGACCTGAGAGAGGTCCGGCTGCCCGAGGGCGTACGCGAACTCAGCGAAGTCATTCCCGCCTCGGGGCTGTCGTTCGCGGGACTCCACAGTACCTATCGCCGTGACGGTCTGGGTGCGGATCTGGTTGCGGTCACACAGCCCGCCCAACCCGACCCGGATAGCGCGACGACTAACAACGCAGCGACAACCGCTGAAGACGATGCGAATGCGAACGCAGGCGCAACCATCTGGTTCGCACCCGGCTCGCGTCCATTCAATGAAATGCCTTCGCCGAACGTCACCGCACTGCTGCTGTTCGGCAATGGCACGCTCGAGCAGCTGCTCGATTCGCACGACGTGGTGTTCTCCGCCTACGATCCGTTTCGCGTAGAGAGCGTAGAGATCAATGGCGAGACCGTGCCGCTCGCGGCCAACTTCAGTGCGGGCTACGGCATCTGGCTTGCCCGCTCCGGCTTTGCCAGGCAGTCCTTGCGTTCGCTGCTCGGCCGCACGAGGGGTATCGATCGTCCGCGCATCTACATGATGCAACCGTTCGATCCGGACCGGCGCATCGTGCTGATGTTGCACGGGTTGGCCAGCAGTCCCGAGGCATGGGTCAACGTCGCCAACGACCTTCAGGGTGACGAAATGCTGCGCCAGCATTTCCAGGTCTGGCAGGTCTATTACCCGACCAACGTACCCATTCTCATCAACCTCGCGAGAATTCGGCGGGCGGTACAACTGACACTCGCGCATTTCGATCCCGCAGGCAAGCTGCCGGCTTCGAACGGTATGGTGCTGATCGGGCACAGCATGGGCGGCGTGCTCGCGCGGTTGCTCGTCTCGTCCTCCGACGACGTACTGTGGATAACCATCCAGAACAAGTACCTGCCCGAAGGCGTCGACATCGTGCGCGAGGACGAGCGGCTCGATCGTCTGCTGCGCTTTACGCCGATGCCACAGGTCGAGCGCGCGATCTTCATCGCCACGCCACATCGCGGCACGCCGTTCGCGAGCAATCGCCTGTCTCGCTGGGTCGCAAACCTGGTGCGCCTGCCGCTTGCGCTGTTCAAGGAGATCGACGAGATGCTGCAGAGCGCCACCAACGCGGATAGCACTCAGCGGGCCGGAAAGACCATCCCGATTCCCAACAGCATCGAGCAGTTGCGGGAGACCGATCCGATCATCCAGTCGATTTCACGACTGCCGATCAGCCCCGATGTGTGCTTTCACTCGATCATTGCGCGGCGCCGTGAGACGGGCCCGCTCGAAGATTCCGACGACGGGGTCGTCCCCTATCGCAGCGCGCACCTCGATGGCGCGCTCTCCGAAAAGGTGATCGTTTCGGGACATAGTGTTCAGGAAACTCCTGAGGCGATTTTCGAAATCCGCCGCATTTTGCACGAGGATATCGATGTGTTTGATAACCAGGGCGCACACGAAGGCGCTTGCCGCAGGCACCAGGCTGTGCGTGAGACGCAGTGAATGGCGCCTTCGTCTAGTCTGCCGCCATGCGCTTTCGCGCGGTCATAAAAGGTCCGGTCGGCTGGCGCGCCGGCGCGAAGCGGTCGAAGCCCACGGGGCCGGGCATGTCGATATAAACCGCCTCCATTCCTTGCCGGCTATAGCTTTCATGCCAGAAGCCCGCGCCGCCGCTGTCGCGCAGAAACTCGCCCCACCAGCGCGAATGCGGCGCGCTGCGGGTAAAGGCTTCGAGGCTTTCGAGGTCGCGCCAATACTGGCGGATACCCACATGATTGAGTGCGAACAGGAACTGCTCGCTCGAGAGCAATCCTGCAGGCGGATTCAATTCGATTTGCCGCAAGCCTTTGCCGATGCCGAACAAGGTGGCGATTCCCCGCAGCCGGCGCACGCGAAAGCCAAGAATGATGACCACAAGATTCGGGTACGTGCTGAGGTCGACGGACCTACGGGAAACAGAGGCTTGCATGGGGGCTCCCGGTTGTTTACGCTGTAAGCATAGTCCCGAATGATTACAGTGTAAACAACGAATGAGCGATTCGAATTTGTCCCTCCGTGACCGTCTGGTCGATTGCGCGCTGGCCTTGCTCGAACAGGGCGAAAGCGACGTCAGCCTGCGTGCGGTGGCGCGTGCCGCCGGCGTTTCGGCGATGGCGCCCTATCGCCATTTCGAGGACAAGGCGGCGCTGATGGGCGCCGTCGCGCTCAAGGGCTTTGCCATGCTGGAGGCAGGCGCCGCGCGCGCCAACGAGGCGGGCGACGCGCGCGCAGCGCTCGCCGCGCAGGGCCTGGCCTACGTTGGCTTCGCCCGCGCGCATCCTGCGCTGTTCCGGCTGATGTTCGCGGATGGCGCAGGACTCGCCCTGCCCCATGAAGATTGCCGAAGTGCGTATACGCTGATGGCGCGCCGGGTGGCGGAGCTGGCGCCGCATTGCGTCGAGGGGGGGGCGCTCGCCTGCTGGGGGCTGGTTCACGGTCTGGCGACGCTGGCGCTCGACGGAAGAATTCCGGCCGACCCGGCCGCTGAGCGTGCGGCGATCACGCTGATGACCCACGCGCTGAAGGCCGCACCGCCCGTCCTCATCAATTCCTGAGGCGGCATTCGCAGCACGCGCATTCCCTCTCGCGCGTACGATTGCGTGCAGCGCGATGACGACGAGAGAGGAGCCATGGCGATAGAGGAATCCACGAGCGGCATGCAGCAGTCCGGCCCCAAAGTCGCGCTTGCGCTGCAAGGCGGCGGCTCGCACGGCGCCTTCACGTGGGGCGTGCTCGATCGATTGCTCGAATCGACATCGCAGGGCACGCCGTTCAGCGTCGAGGCGATCAGCGGCGCGAGCGCAGGCGGAATCAACGCGACGCTCTGCGCGGCGGGCCTGGCCAGCGGGGGCGCCACGAAAGCGCGCGAGAGGCTGCGAACCTTCTGGGAAGCGGTGTCGCGCGTCGGGGAGCAGACCGGCAATGCGCTCTTCGGCTTTTCCGAGCCCGGGCCGTTTGGCGGCTGGAATATCGACTGGAGTCCTGGGGCCATATTCTCGGAGATCGTGGGACTCGTCGCTTCGCCTTACAACAATCCCTTCTATCGCGATCCGCTCGGCCCGGTGATCCGCTCCGCGCTCCCGGAATCCGATCTCTCCACGCTCAACGCGAAGAGCGGGAGCCTGCAGCTTTTCATTTGCGCGACCAACGTACGCACCAATCAACGCACCATCTTTACGCAGCCCGAAATTTCCGTCGATGTGCTGCGCGCTTCCGCGTGCCTGCCAAGCGAATTCCGCACCGTGAACGTTCACGGCGTGCCGTACTGGGATGGCGGCTATCTGGGCAATCCGCCTTTGGCGCCGTTGATCGCCCATGCCCAGGACCTGATCCTGATCCTCGTGAATCCGTTCGTACGCCGCGACATGCCGCCGAAAAATGCGCGCGGCATTCTGGACCGGCTCAACGAAATCGGTTTCAACGCTTCCGTCGTGCTGGAGATCAACGCGATCGAAGCGGTCAACCGCGTGCTCGACTCGGTTGGCGAGGAAGCCGCGAGCAAAAGCCGCTTCAAGACCGTCAGGTTTCACCTGATTCGCGACGACGACTTTCTCGCGCAGTTCGGCTTCGTTTCCAAGAGCAGCACGTCCTGGTCGCTACTCAAAACGCTGTTCGAGCGTGGACGCGAGGTGGCGGACGGGTGGCTCAAGAAGGACTACGCGAATCTCGGGCAAGCGTCTTCGCTCAACGTCAAGGATGCGCTGCTCGATCCCACGCTCAAGCAGGTCAGCGGATCGCAAACGCAATAAAGTGCGTGGCGTAACATTCTGGCCTGGATCGGCTGAGCGGGGCCAGTGCGCTGGCCCCGCTCGCCTTGAGGGAGCAGACCAATGCCGTTCGCATATATCGACGTCGAAACAGCCGTGCAGCGCGATGGCTTGCGCATGGTCGTGGTAGGTGGCGTTCCGAGTCCCTGGAGCGAAGCGGCCAAGGGCATTCTGCACATCAAGGGTATCGAGTGGGCTGCCGTGCGACTCGCCTACGACAGCGAGACACTGAAGCAGTGGACCGGGGAACTGAGCGCGCCCGCGCTCATGGTCGGTCAGGAGCGACCGCGCCGCGGTTGGGCGGATATTCTTCTACTCGCGGAGCGGTTGGTGCCCGCACCTTCGTTGTTGCCGGAGGACCCCGCCGAGCGTGCGCTGGCTTTCGGCCTCGCGCATGAACTGTGCGGTGAAAGCGGTTTGGGGTGGTCTCGCCGCCTGATGTACGCGCGACATCTTGCGTTGCCGCTATCGCTGTAGGTGAACGGAGCAAAACCAGGTGAACACAGAATTTGCCAGACTTCCCGTCTACTTCTATGGCTACGACGACATAGAAATTTTTTGCCTGTCTAAAAGAGAGCAACTGGTTCAGGAAAACATCGGTTTGATACTCGGCATCTTGCGCGGAGGCGCCATACCGGCCCTGATGCTTTCGCAGATGTTGGGCCTGCCCGTCGAGTTTGTACACTACGATCGTCGGGAAGCAAAGGCTGAAATCAACAACAACAAAGTGTTTGATCTCGTCGACACCTGCATCAAGGAGGGCAAGAGAATCCTGCTGGTGGACGATGTTGCCGGCGTTGGATATACGCTGGCCAATTGCTACGAGTATTTGCTTTCGTTTGTTAAAGACGAGTCTTTGATCAGGGTTCTGACGTTGGTGCACCACGTAAACAGCAGGACGAAGGCTGATTACTGCCGAGACTGCACCTCCGTGCGCGCAATATTGCCCTGGGAGCGGTATGTCACCAGCCGCCAGTGCCTCGATGATTTCGTGAAGGCGGAAGCGGCACTGCTAGAGGATCAACGCTATAAGAAGACGTTGGCCATCGACGATTCCGCCTACCCGTTGAACTTGAAGCATGAATGGAGGGTGGATTGCCACGTGGAATTCAAAGGTGACCACAACTCACTATTCGATACCATCAAAGCCGTCGGGCCAGAGGAGATTTATTGCAACAACGAATCCCTGATAGGCCTCATTCTGGATGAATTCCCGTTTTCCATAATGTATAAAACAATTAACAACAAGCGATACAGAATAAGTGCCTTTGATCAATGACTGATTCGGCACTCGCCGCCCCTGTCCGGGCGAATGAACTGTTCCAGACGCTGATTGGCCAGAACACGTTCGAGGCCGCAAAGATCGCGTGGCTGTCCATCAGCCGGTGATGCGTCAAGATGTGACCGAAACGCTCGCGTCGATTTCGGCGCCGAAATCCGCGAGCGCCTCATTTCCCAACGATACCACCGAGGTGCACATGCCTATCCCCTACGACCCATCGCGCGACGCGCTCAACTCACCGGAACTCAGGCCGACTGTGTTCACTGCCGGTGGCAACTACGATATTGACGCACTGTGCGCGGAGTTCGCGCGGCTTGCCTATATACGCTACGAGAAAGGCGGCGCTGAACTCCAGCGGCTCGAACAAGCGCTCGCCCTGGTGGGTTTTGAAGGCGCTGCTCCCTTCAACAATGCCGACGACGACACGCATGGCTTCGGCGCAGTGAGGCGCTCCGATGGCCTCGCCGTGCTCGCGTTCCGGGGAACGGAGCCGCAATCGCTTACCGATATCGCTCTCGACCTCGAAGGCAGCTTGTCCGCCTGGACGGAAAGCGCCGGCCAGGTTCATGCTGGATTTGCACGCGCCACCCGCGGCTTGCGCGAAGCAGTCGGCAACTGGTTGAACGAAACCGCGCCGACGAGAAAACAGCTCATCTTGACGGGCCATAGCCTCGGTGCGGCCATCGCGACGCTCTTTGCCAGCCTGTGCACGCCCAACGCCCTCGTGACGATCGGTTCGCCACGCGTCGGCGACGCGGCGTTTGTCGCCACGCTCGCCCATGTCGACATCACGCGCTATGTCGATTGCTGCGATCTCGTCACCGATTTGCCACCGCCCATTGGCGGATACGTTCACGCGGGAGCGTCGAACTACATCACGCGCGAAGGCAAACTGGCACCGCATGCCGACGATGCTTTCGTGCAAGCGGACCGCGCCGCCGCGCGCGACGACTATCTGCTCCAATACGCGTGGCGCATCGGTGACGTCATGGTGCGCGACCTCGCGGATCACGCCCCGATCAACTACGTGAGAAGTCTGGTTCCCTGAAGCGACACGTCGCCGTCAATCAGACTAACCGAGCCCTTTCGCCTCGCTAGTCGCATCCCCCTCACGATGCACGGGCTGCGTCTCCTTCAGGCTCTTCGCGAGCCGCGACGCCTGCAGATAGCCAGGATTCGCAGGCCGCTTCAAGTAACGCCCCGCACCGCGCCGCGCCCGCAGATCGCCGTTCGCCCACACCAGTTCGCCTTGCGAGACCGTATGCGTGGGCACGCCGCGCACCGTCATGCCTTCGAAGACGTTGAAGTCGACGTTCTGATGGTGCGTCTTCACTGAGATCGTGCGCGTGGCCTGCGGATCCCACACGACGAGGTCGGCGTCGGCGCCGACAGCCACCGTACCCTTGCGCGGATACAGGTTGAAGATCTGCGCGGCGTTAGTGGAGGTCACCCGCACGAACTCGTTCGGCGTGAGCCGGCCCGTGTTCACACCCTGGTCCCACAGCACGGCCATGCGGTCTTCCACGCCGCCGCATCCATTCGGAATCCTTGTGAAGTCGTTGCGTCCCATTGCCTTCTGCGAAGCACAGAACACGCAGTGGTCGGTCGCCGTGGTGTGCAGCAGGCCGCCTTGCAGCCCGCGCCAAAGCGCGTCGCGATGCTCTTTCGTACGGAACGGCGGGCTCATGACATGGGCCGCGGCGCGCGTCCAGTCCGGGTCGCGATAGACGGACTCGTCGATCACCAGATGCCCCGCGAGCACCTCGCCGAACACGCGTTGCCCTGCGCTGCGCGCGCGGGCGATGGCTTCGAGCGCGTCTTTCGCCGAAACATGCACGATGTACACCGGCACGCCCAGCACCTGCGCAATGCGAATTGCGCGATTTGCCGCCTCGCCTTCGACCTCGGGCGGCCTCGAAAGCGGATGCGCCTCGGGCCCCGTGAAGTCGCGCGCGAGCAACTGCCGCTGCAACTGGAAGACGAGTTCGCCGTTTTCCGCATGCACGGTAGGCAAAGCGCCCAGTTCGAGCGAGCGAGCGAAGCTGTTCACGAGAATCTCGTCGTCGGCCATGATGGCGTTCTTGTACGCCATGAAGTGCTTGAAGCTCGACACGCCGTGTTCGTTCACGAGCAGGCCCATGTCGCGATGCACGCTATCGTCCCACCACGTGACCGCTACGTGAAAGCCATAGTCGGCGGCAGCTTTTTCGGCCCAGCCGCGCCACTCGCGAAACGCGTCCATGAGCGGCTGCTTCGGGTTCGGAATCACGAAATCGATGATCGACGTCGTGCCGCCCGCCAGGCCCGCCGCCGTGCCCGTGTAAAAGTCGTCGCTCGCTGTCGTGCCCATGAACGGCAGCTCCATGTGCGTATGCGGGTCGATGCCGCCCGGCATCACATACTGGCCGCCCGCGTCGACCACGGTCGCGCCCGCGGGCGCGTCGAGGTTTTCGCCCACGGCCTGGATCACGCCGCTTTCGCAGAGCACGTCCGCGCGCCAGCTCTTGTCCGCATTGACGACGGTGCCGCCTCGAATCAGGATCGCCATGATGCCAAGTCTCCTTCAGTTGAACGAATTCGCGCTGCCACAACTCACGCGTTTGCCACGCTCGGGCGCCGGCTCTTGCCGAGCTTCATCATCACGCCGTAGACGAGCGCCGCGATGGCGAGCCCCACGAACCACGCATAGGTGTAAATGCTTTTGAATGCGTCGGGCACGGAGGGAAACACATTCGGGAACGCGGTGTAGAGAAAGCCCGGCAGATTGGGCAGCACCCCTAAGACCAGCGCGACGACGGCTGCCAGGTTCCAGCCATTCGAGTAGGCATATTCGCCGTTCTCCTCGAATAGCTCCGCAGTATTCAGGCGCGTGCCGCGAACGAGGAAGTAATCGACGATGAGAATGCCCGCCACGGGTCCGAGCAGCGCCGAGTAGCCGACGAGCCAGGTGAAAATGTAGCCCTGCGTGGTGGCGAGAATCTTCCACGGCATCATGACGATGGCGATACCCGCGGTGATGAGCCCACCCGCCTTGTACGAGATCGCCTTGGGCCAGAGGCTCGAAAAATCGTAGGCCGGCCCGACGAGATTCGCGGCGAGATTGCAGCACATCGTGTCGAGCGTGAGGATGACGAGCGCAATGCCCACGCCCACGCCTTCCACGCGGCTCGTGAGATCGATAGGATCCCAGATCGCCTTGCCGTAGATCACCACCGTGGCCGAAGTCACGACGACCGAGACCACCGAAAGCAGCGCCATCGGAATCGGCAGGCCGATGGCCTGCCCCACGAACTGGTCCTTTTGCGTTTTAGCGAAGCGCGTGAAGTCGGGGATGTTGAGCGCGAGCGTGGCCCAGAAGCCCACCATGGCCGTGAGACTCGGCCAGAACGTCGCCCAGAAGAGCCCCGCCTTCTTGCCGCCAGCGGCGAACTGGGAAGGCTGCGAGAGCATCGAACCCACGCCGCCCGCCTTCGAACAGGCCCACCACACGAGCACCACGCACATCACGACCTTGATGGGCGCGGACCAGCTTTCGAGCCAGCGGATCGAATCGGTACCGTGCAGGATGAAATAGAGCTGCAGCACCCAGAACACAAGGAAGCACGCGCCCTGGCCGATCGAGATGCCGAGAAACGGCAGCGCGTCGCCCACCAGCGCGTTGTGCGTGAGGATATTGGCGAGCGTATAGATGGCGCTGCCGCCAAGCCACGACTGGATACCGTACCAGCCGCACGCCACGATGGCGCGCAGCATGGCGGGCAGCTTCGCGCCCTGCGTGCCGAACGAGGAGCGCACCAGCACCGCGTAGGGAATGCCGTATTTCGTGCCGGCGTGGCCGATCAGCAGCATCGGCACGAGCACGATGAGATTGCCGAGCAGCACCGTGAGCACGGACTGCCACGGCGACATGCCCTGCTCGGTGAGCCCGGCCGCGAGCATGTACGAGGCGATGTTCATCACCATGCCCACCCAGAGCGCCGCGAAGTGATACCAGCGCCACGTGCGCTGCGCTGCGCCGGTGGGCGCGAGATCGTCGTTGTATAACTCGCTTTCGGCGCGGCGCACGCTCGCGTCGCCTGTCAATGGCTGACTCATGGTTGCAGTTCTCCGTGGCTTGTCGTTGGTCTGGTTCGGTTCGGCTCAGTGCTGTTTCGATGCGTCAGGCGGCTTTCGGATCGGCCACGCGCGCCGGGTTGTTGGGATGCGTGGTCCAGTTCGCGTAGCGGGCCGAGTCGACGCGCTCCATCGTGATGCATTGGTCGACCGGGCAGACATGCATGCATAAATTGCACCCGACGCAGTTTGCGTCGACCACCTCGAAGTGACGCTTGCCGTCGCGCGTGGCCGTAATGGCCTGATGCGAGGTGTCCTCGCAGGCGATATGGCAGAGCCCGCACTGGATGCAGCGGTCCTGATCGATGCGCGCCTTGATGTCGTAGTTGAGGTTCAGGTACTGCCAGTCGGTGACGTTGGGCACGGCGCGGCCGCGAATGGCGTCGAGATTCGCGTAGCCCTTGTCGTCCATCCAGTTGGAGAGGCCGTCGATCATATCGCTGACGATTCGGAATCCGTAGTGCATCGCGGCGGTGCAGACCTGCACGCTTCCCGCGCCCAGCACGATGAATTCGGCGGCGTCACGCCAGTCGGAAATCCCGCCGATGCCGGAGATGGGCAAGCCGTGCGTTTGCGGGTCGCGCGCGATTTCCGCGACCATGTGCAGTGCTATGGGCTTCGCTGCGGGGCCGCAGTAGCCGCCGTGCGTGCCTTTTCCATCCACGGTCGGCAGCGGCGCCATCACGTCGAGATCGACGCCCACGATCGAGTTGATCGTATTGATGAGCGAGACGCCGTCCGCGCCGCCCTTCATCGCCGCGCGCGCGCCGTGGCGTATGTCGGTCACGTTAGGTGTCAGTTTCACGAGACAAGGCAGGCGCGTGCCCTCCTTCACCCAACGCGTGACCATTTCGATGTATTCGGGCACCTGCCCCACGGCCGCGCCCATGCCGCGCTCGCTCATGCCATGCGGGCAGCCGAAATTGAGCTCCACCGCATCGGCGCCGGTATCTTCCACCTGCGGCAGGATCCACTTCCAGTCCTGCTCGGTGCACGGCACCATCAGCGAGACGATGAGCGCCCGGTCTGGCCAGTCGCGCTTCACCTGCGCGATTTCCTTGAGGTTCACGTCGAGCGGGCGGTCGGTAATGAGCTCGATATTGTTCAACCCCGCAATGCGCTGACCGCGCCACGTGGTGGCGCCATAGCGCGAGCTCACGTTCACCACGTGCGGGTCGAGCCCGAGTGTTTTCCAGACCACGCCGCCCCAGCCCGCCTCGAAGGCGCGGTTGACGTTGTAGGCCTTGTCGGTGGGTGGCGCGGAGGCAAGCCAGAACGGGTTCGGCGATTCAATGCCGGCAATCGTGCAACGCAGGTCGGCCATGATGCAACTCCTTCGTATTGTCTGGATTCGGTGTGTTGCTCGCCTGGATCGAGCTGCGCAGTTCAAGCGGCTTTAGCGGACTGACTCGCGAGGTAGCGGTCGATCGCGCGCGCGGCGAGCTTGCCGTCCTGCACGGCCTGCACGGTGAGATCGGTTGCGCCATGGGCTGCGCAGTCGCCGCCTGCGAATACGCCTTCGATGGAGGTCGCACCATCCGCATCCACGGCAATGCGCGCGCCGCCCGCGGCAAGTTGCAGGGCATCGAGACCAACCAGACCTTCTGGCAAGAGCTTTTGGCCAATGGCTTTCAGGACCATGTCGGCTTCTACACGCACAATCTCGCCGGTGCCGCGCAACGCGCCGCCCGCATCGAGCGCGGTGCGCTCGAACTCCACGGCCTGCACGCAGGTGTCGCCGGTAATGCGCAACGGCTTCATCCATTCGACCAGCACCACGCCCTGCGCGCGTGCGAATTCCTGTTCCGCCCAAGTGGCGCTCATCTGCGCCGCGCCGCGGCGATACGCAAGCGTCACCTGCTCGGCGCCCAATTTGCGGCTTTGCACGGCGGCATCGATGGCCGTATTGCCGCCGCCGATCACCACCACCTTGCGGCCCACCGCAAGCGTAGAAAGATCGTCGGCTTCGCGCAGGCGTGCGATAAATTCCACCGCATCGCGCACGCCATCGAGCGCTTCGCCTTCAATGGAAAGCGATTGCGTGCCGCCGAGGCCCACGCCAATGAACACGGCGTCATACGCGGCCCGCAGCTCCGTAAGCGTGACATCGCGGCCAAGCCGCTGGCCCTGACGTATTTCGATCCCGTCGATGGAAAGCAGCCAATGCACTTCGCGTTGCGCAAAATCGTCGACGACCTTGTACGCCGCGATGCCGTATTCGTTGAGCCCGCCCGGCTTTTCGCCGGCGTCGAACACGCTCACGCGATGCCCGGCGAGCGCAAGCGTATGCGCGCAGGCAAGCCCCGCCGGTCCGGCCCCGACCACGGCCACGCGCCTTCCCGTCTCGCTCGCGCGTTTGAAGAGCGCTGGCGCGCCGGTGGCTTCGCGCGCCATCTGAAAGTCGGTGGCATGACGCTGCAGTGCGCCGATCTGAACTGGTTCGCGATCCTGATGATTCCGGACACACGCGCCTTCGCAGAGGATTTCGGTTGGGCACACGCGCGCACACGTGCCGCCCAGCGGATTCGCGCTCAATATGTCGCGCGCCGCGCCCTTGAGATTGCCATTGCCGATCTTGCGGATAAAGCCCGGAATGTCGATGCCGGTCGGGCAAGCCGCGACGCAGGGCGCGTCGTAACAGTAGTGGCAGCGGTCGGCGGCGATGACGGCTGCATTGTTGGAGAGTGGCGGCGCGACGTCGGCAAAGTTGCAGCCAAGCTGTTCGGCCGTGAGGCGGCCAGGCGCGATGCCGTCGGCGGCATTCGAGTTGGGCTGGGACATCCGGATGCTCCTTGCGAGGCAAAACACGGGTCCGCCGGCTGTGCGCGACGCGCGCAGCCGGTACGTGGGGACAACGGGAAAGCAAACGCGGCTCTCAGGCCGCTTGCGTTAGCGTCAAAGGCGTCAGCCTGGTTCGCTCGCGCGTTCGAGCATGGCGTGCAGCAGCACGTTCGCGCCCGCCTCGATCCATTCGATCGTCGCGTCCTCGACTTCGTTGTGACTGATGCCGTCGATGCATGGCACGAACACCATCGAAGTCGGCGCGACCGTCGCGAGATAGCACGCGTCGTGGCCCGCGCCCGAAACGATCTCGCGGTTCGAGTAGCCAAAGCGCTCCGCCGCCGCGCGCACGGAGTTCACGCAGGCCTTGTCGAACGGCACCGGTGCGTAATAGAAAATCTGTTCGACCTGCGTTTCGAGCTTGCCTTGCCCGGCAATCCTTTCAATTCCTTCACGCAGCTCGGCGTCCATCTGCGCGAGCACGTCGTCCTGCGGATGGCGGAAATCGATGGTAAAGAACACGCGGCCCGGAATCACGTTGCGAGAATTCGGATGCACCTGCATCATGCCGACCGTCGCGCAGGCCAGCGGCGCATGGCGCAGGCCAATTTCGTTGACGAGCTGCACGACTCGCGAGGCGCCTAGCAGCGCGTCACGACGGCGCGGCATGGGCGTCGGGCCCGCGTGCGCTTCCTGCCCCGTGAGCACGACTTCGTACCAGCGCTGTCCCTGCGCGTCCGTGACGACGCCGATGGTCTTGTTTTCGGCTTCCAGTATCGGCCCCTGCTCGATATGCAGTTCGAACGCCGCGTGAATCTTGCGCCCGCCGCACGGCAGTTCGCCCGCATAGCCGATGCGCTGCAACTCCTCGCCGATGGTCTTGCCATCGACATCCTTGCGCGAGAGCCCGTAGTCGAGCGTAAAGACGCCTGCAAACACGCCCGAGGCGACCATGGCCGGCGCGAAACGCGAGCCTTCCTCGTTGGTCCAGATCACGGTTTCGACGGGGCGCTCGGTTTGAATGCCGTGATCGTTGAGCGAGCGGATCACCTCGAGCCCGCCCAGCACGCCATAGATGCCGTCGAAGCGCCCGCCGGTGGGCTGGGAATCGGCGTGCGAGCCGGTCATCACCGGCGGCAGGTCGTTGTTGCGCCCCGCGCGGCGCATGAACACGTTGCCCATCTGGTCGACGCTCACTGTGCAGCCCGCCTCCTTCGCCCATTGGACGATGAGATCGCGCCCTGACTTGTCGAGATCGGTGAGCGCGAGACGGCATACGCCGCCCTTGGGCGTGGCGCCGATTTTCGCCATCTCCATCAGGCTGTCCCACAAACGCTGGCCGTTCACGTGAATCGCGGTCGTCAGCGCGGCTTCGCTTACTGCGTTCATGCGTGTTCTCCTGTCCGTGTTCGTCAAACGTGCATTGGTGCCACCTTCTGGGGCGGGAAGAGCCATGGCGGTGCACGCTCGAATGGCGCTTCGCGACTCCCGAAACCTCGCCCCGCGAATCCTGTCCGATTGGACAGGTTGTAGACGATAAACTTTGCGAATTCAATGCGGTGTTACCAGCGAGAACCGTGCCATCGATGCTGCAGTGCGCGAAAACGCCCACGCGCTCCGTGCGTTTTCCCCGAGGGCGGTGAATGCACGAGGCGCTTACATCGTGGCTACAATGAAGCCGACATGGGCGCGCCAGCCGTGCGCCGCCTTTTCCCTTCTGAACGGACCGACCATCATGCGCGACGACGAACCCACCACGCGAGCCGCGACCCGCGCGATGCGCGTCGCGGCGCTGATGCGGGAGGCCGCTGACGCAACGCACAAGCCGCGCCGGCGCAAAGCCGCCATTCGCGAGTCGAACGAAGCGCATCTGCTTGCCTGCGCGGAAGCCGTGTTCGCCGAGCGCGGCTTCGAAGGCGCGAGCACGGCGCTGATCGCGGAGCGCGCGGGCCTGCCGAAGGCCAATCTGCACTACTACTTTCCGACCAAGCTCGCGCTCTACTGGCGCGTGCTCGACGATCTGTTCGAGGAATGGAACGCGGCCGCCAACACTTTCGACGCGAGCGACGATCCGGTCAAGGCCATTGGCGGTTACGTGCGCGCGAAGATGGAACTCTCGCGGCGCAGGCCGCTCGGGTCGAAAGTGTGGGCGAACGAGATCATCAGCGGTGCGACGCATATGCAGGACATCCTGCTCAAGCGTGTGAGGCCCTGGATGGAAACGCGCGTGAAGCTGATCGACCGATGGATTGCGGAAGGTTTGCTCGCCCCCGTCGATCCGAAAACGCTGCTATTCATGATCTGGGCGACCACGCAGCACTACGCCGATTTCGAGGCGCAAATTCGCGCGCTCTCGGGCAAGCGCGCGCTTTCATCGGCGGGGTTCGAGGCGAGCACCGAGGAAGTGGTGCAATTGATTTTGCGCGCGTGTGGAGCGCGCTCGCCTGGGCTTTGAGCGAAGCGCGCCCTCGCTCCGAGGATTTCTGCGGCCGTTATCTCAGCGGCAAAACTCCGAAGGCGCGACGCCGAAATGCCGCTTGAACATCGCAGCAAACGCGCTCTGGCTCCTGTAGCCGTGACCGAGCGGCGTGGCGCTCGCCGGCGTGCTGCTCGCGCAAACGTGGCGCGCGCCGCTTGCCTCCCTTTTTCCGCCCGATTCCAAAACGAACGATGGCGCGAAATATTAAAACCATGGCGCCCAATCGGAAATGCGAGATCCGCGTTTGCCGTATCGTGCGATTTCGATCATGAACCCAGTACCGACGACACTTCGCGTGAAGAATCACGACATGACGGTCGGGCCGCGACAGCATTCTCCGCCCCGCTACGCGAGGTGATCGTCTTCCCTGCACGGACCGGCACGGCGGCTGAAAGCGATCACCATTTCCTTAGGATCACGTATGAACGATATTGCAGGATACGACTTCGAAGACCTCGCACCAGGGATGAGCGCGAGCTTCGCCAAGACCATTACCGACGCGGATATCGTGCTGTTCGCCGGCGCTTCGGGCGACAACAACGCCGTGCACATCGATGAAGAGTTCTCGCGCAAAACGCGCAGCCGTTGCGCCGGCTGTATTGCATGAAGCCGGCGCGCGCTACTGGGAACAGCAGTGGGCGCTGTGGACGAACATGCTGAACCCGCAGGCGGCAGCCAGTCAGGCATGCCGCGACCCACGGTTTCGGGCGAACGAATGGACCAGCAACGTCTGGTACAACCTGCTCCGGCAGAGCTACCTGGCCAACGCGGGCCTGCTCGAAGACATGGTCGGCGCGACAGGCTATGACGAGAGCGAAAAGCACAGGCTGCGCTTTTTCATGCGCCAGTTCATCGATGCGGCGAGCCCCACCAACTATGCCGCGACCAATCCCGAAGCGATCCGTACGGCCATCGAGTCGAACGGCGAAAGCCTTCGTACGGGCATGACGAATCTGTTTGGAGACCTCGCGCGCGGCACCATTACGATCACCGACGAAGCCGCTTTCGAAGTGGGTCACAACGTTGCCGTGTCCAAAGGCGCGGTGGTCTTCGAGAACGCCCTGTTTCAGCTAATCCAGTACGCCCCGCTCGGCACGCACGTAGTAAAGCGTCCTTTGCTGATCGTGCCGCCTTGCATCAACAAGTTCTATATTCTCGACCTTCGGCCCGAAAACTCGTTTGTGCGCTTCGCCGTCGAGCAGGGACAAACGGTCTTCATGGTGTCGTGGCGCAACCCCGATGCGGACACTGCGCATACGACCTGGGACGACTATCTGGAAATGGGCGTGATGCAGGCAATCGATGTTGCGCTTGCGATCACCGGTGCGGACAAGGTCAACACGGTAGGCTGGTGTGTGGGCGGAACGATCCTCTCTTCGGCGCTTGCGGTGTTACGCGCGCGCGAAGAAGAGAAGGTTGCGAGCCTGACGCTTCTGACGACCATGCTCGACCTCACCGATCCGGGCGATCTCGGCGTGTTCATCGACGAGCAAACCGTGTTGCAGCGTGAGCGTTCGATAGGCAGTGGCGGCATCTACCCGGGCCGAGAACTCGGCTTCGTGTTCCAGATGCTGCGCGCCAACGATCTGATCTGGCCTAATGTGATCAACCACTATCTGAAGGGAAAGAGCCCGGCGGCGTTCGACCTGCTCTACTGGAACGCAGACAGCACCAATCTGGCCGGCCCGATGTACACCTGGTACCTGCGCAATATGTACCTCGAAAACACCCTGCGCGAGCCCGGCAAGCTCACCATGTGCGGCGTGCCGGTCGACCTCGGCCGTGTCGACATGCCGGCCTACATGCTGGCGACCCAGGAGGATCACATCGTGCCGTGGAAATCGGCGTGGCGCAGCACCCGGCTTCTTGGCGGCGAAAACCAGTTCGTGCTGGGGGCGAGCGGACACATCGCCGGCGTCATTAATCCGGCGACGAAGAACAAACGGAGCTATTGGGTCAACGGCGGGGTCAACGGCGGGGTCGACGGCGTGAACGGCAATCCTGAAAGTGACGCTGATGAGTGGTTCGCATCCGCGCAGCAGACTTCGGGCAGCTGGTGGACTCACTGGATCGCGTGGCTGCGGCCGCATGCGGGTGGTCAAGTCAAGGCGCGCACGAAGCTGGGAAGTACGAAGTTTCGGTCGATCGAGCCCGCACCTGGCCGTTACGTCAAGGCGCGGGCGAATTGAGTCCACTCGCACGCGAAGTCATTGCATGTACTACGTTTTCCTGATTATCTTCCAGTGACCCAATACAAGCTGATGCGCACTGAATCATTCGCTGCGCATCCTTTATCGAAATCCATGAACGGGTTGAAACGCTGAACGCGATTTACTGACTACACTCCAGATACACGCGCTCACAGAGCACGACCTCCCGATTGCGGCGTGGCTTCATTATCGGTCACTTTATGCGCCGCGATTCACGCCATCGCGGCGCGATGTCTATGGGAAGCCCAGCGCATGTTCAACAACCGGATTCGCGTAGCATTGCTGGGTCTTTTCGTCACCGCAATTGCGCCCGCCAGTCACGCGCAATACACGACCGACTGGCTCGCCAACAGCTTCGGCACGCTCGCCGCACACGTCGGTAACGGCGCGCGCTCGTTGTGGGTCTCGCCCGAGGGTGTCATCTATACGTCATCGCGCTGGGACGAAAACGCGGGCGGCGTCGCGCTCTATCAGAACGGCGCAACGCTCGGCACCATCGGCGCGCACGACGAGTTCCAGGGCAGTGCGATCACGGGCAACGCGACGTCGATCTTCGTCGCGCTCGGTTATAGCCGGGCGTTCGGCAGCGGATCGGTGGGCCGCTACAGCCGAAGTTCGAAAACACGCGACCTTCGCATTGCCGTGAGCACGTGGACCGGCATCCAGAACGCGGACGTGATCACCGGCCTCGCGACAGCGGGCACACTCCTCTACGCCAGCGACTATTACGGCAACCGCGTACGGGTGTACACGACCGACGGCGTCTGGCAGCGCGACATCGGCGTCCAGCAACCCGGCGCACTCGCGGTCGACGGTGCGGGCAACGTCTGGGTCGCGCGCGCAAACGTCGGCGTGATCGCGCAGTTCAGCCCGGCTGGCGCGCCGATGAACACGATCCAGATGGCCGCGGGCGCCCGGCCATCGGCACTCGATTTCGACGCGCCGACGAACCAGCTGCTGGTTGGCGACGAGGGGCCCGACATGAACATCAAGTGTTATGCCCTGACCGGGGTGCCGGCGCTGGTCGGCACGTTCGGCGTGCAGGGCGGCTATCTCGACACCACGACGGGCATCAAGGGGCAGGTCGGCGACAAGCGCTTCACGCGCGTCGCCGGTATCGGCAAAGACGCCGCCGGCAATCTGTACGTGCTCAACAACGCATGGGGCGGCGACTGGGACATGGGCCGCAACGGCAGCACCGACATTCATTCGTACAACTCATCGGGCACGCTGCAGTGGACCTTGCAGGCACTCAACTTCGAGGCGATCGCGGCGCCCGACCCGGCAACCGACGGTGCGAACTTCTACAGCGGCAACAACATCTACACGGGGACATCGGGCGGCACGTTCGTAGCCAACACGATCGATCCGTTCAGCTGGCCGGCCGACCCGCGCCTGAATATGAACGACTATCAGCGCGGCCAGCTGTTCGCGCAACTCGTGGTGGTGGGCGGCAACCGCATTCTCGTCGCCTCCGGGCAGAATCCCGACACCTTCAACTTCTTTCATTTCCAGCCGTCGAGCGGGTACATTGCCATTCCCGACGGCTCGATCCCGGGCAACGCGTTCAATACGAATACGAAGGTGACGGGCGGCTTCGCGATCGACGGCAATGGCGACGTCTGGGCCGGCCTCGACCGGACCAACCAGATCTCCCATTACCCGCTAACGGGCTTCGACGCGAACGGCAAGCCATCATGGGGAGCCGCCAGCGCGATCCAGATCCCGCGGACCGTGCGCCCGCTCACGCGCATCATCTACCAGTCGGACAGCGACACGATGATCCTCGCGCAAGGCATTGCCGGGAGCTGGGACTGGACAGCCATGAACGGACACATCGAGATCTATCACGGCTGGAAAGCGGGCAACGTGAGCGCGCCGGGCCCGGTGATCGATCTCACCAGCGCAAATCCGAAATCGATCGCGGCGGCGGGCCACTACCTGTTCGTGGGCTATGTGCATACAGTGCCGAATATCGACGTGTTCGACCTCGACACCGGCAGTCTCGTCACGACATTGACGAACTCGAACGCGTCGGCGATGGATGTCGGCAACGACGTGGATTCGATGTACGGCATTCGCGCGTACCTGCGCTCGACCGGCGAATACGTCGTCACGAAAGACAATTACAACGGATCGAGCGTCGTGGTCTATCACTGGCACCCGTGACCCCTGTCCTTGAAGGCTCAGGTTTACCCACATCTCGGAATGGCGCTGCTTGTAAACTGCCGCTCACGATGTTAACTTTTCGCTCGTGCGATGTCCCCGAAGCGAGGAGCGGCATTGTCGGACGCGAACAATGACGATGATTGGGCGAATGATGAGTTTGGTGCGGCGCAGTTGGGCGACGCTCGCCTGACGCAGCGTTTGATCGCACTCGCGCGACAACTCTCGCACGCTCCGCAATGTTCGTTTCCGCAGTCCCTGGATGCC
>NZ_JAMBPS010000101.1:0-14879 GCF_024206515.1 Paraburkholderia sp. CNPSo 3281
CGCATCGCAACGTGCGCCTGCACTTCACGCCGACCTACTCGTCGTGGCTGAACCAGGTGGAGAACTGGTTCTCGCGCATCCAGCGCGATGTGATCGCTCGCGGCATCTTCACTTCGGTGAAGGATCTGGATCGCAAACTGATGCGCTATATCAGCGAGCACAACAAAAGCCCGAAGCCGATCAAGTGGAAGTATGACGATCCATCGCGCCGGGTTCGACCGGTGCCAATTCAATGACGCAGTGGACTAGGGCATCGCCAAATTCATAGGGGCCATTCGCCCAGAAGTAGATCTGGAGGATCAGGAACGCCCACAGGGCTACGCCGGATAGCCATAGGAGAGATGATTGCCTGGGTTCCTTCGCATCTGAATCATGTTCAGAGGGATCGCTCATATGCTCACCTGCCTTTCACGCCAAGCCGGACGTTGCCACTGAGGAGATCAGGACGGCCCCGCACGAGGTCTTGTGACCATCGAACGCAACCGCATGCCCATCGATTCTGACATTCTCATCACCCTCGATAATCACGCAATCCCTGTGTCCAAATCGAGGACAGGTGCGTTTATCGCCAACACATGCGACTGGCCGGCCCATCACCGTCGACCGATTCTGTACAGTCGCCACGCGGCCGCCATCACTTGTTGCGTCTCCCATTCGAATAACGCCTCGCACCCACAATCTCCTGAAAGAGAATTCACCAGGACAACGATCCGTAAATCGAGTCACCTGGCCATACTTTCACATGATGCGGCATACTCCTAGATCGGCAAACATCCACGTGGCCGCAAGACTTACACAAAACGCCGCAGCGAGACCGGGGGCGAACCATTTCCAACTGAAGCGGATCCGCTTACTCCCACTGACAACGGCAACGACCGCAAGGTATCCGAAAAGCGCCTGGAAAAACACGCCCGGCTCATTCATCGCAGTTTCAATGGGCGCACCGAATGCCATAAGGAATGTCCAGAACACTGTGCCCACGGGTTCTCGACTATAAGCTATGGAAAAACCAACGACCGCGGAAAATGCGACAGCAGGCCCTGCGATTGCAAAACGCGCGAAGCGCGGCTCTGGTGCACATAGGCGGTCTGCACGAGATTTTTCTTATATGGAGGATACGTTATCAAGCAGACAGGACGGCCTCCCAGACTGCGGGCGCAGTGGGATCTTTGAGGCCGAGCTTCGCGAGACCGAATTGTCCCTTGCGAATACGATGTACCAGCTCAATACCAGAGAGGGTGATCGCCGCGTTCCTGAAACGCTTGAAGCCGAGCATGACTTTCGTCCGGGACTTGATGTTGCGGTGGTCCTGCTCGACCAAATTATTGAGATATTTCGAGGATCGGACCTTCGTGTCCTCAGACAACAAGTCATCGGCCTTCATCTCGCGCACGGCGCGGTGCGAGGTGGCATAGCCATCAAGCGTGATGCTCTTCGGTGGCTGGCCCTGATGTCTGATTGCCTTCCTGAAAAAGGCTTTTGCCGCCTCCACGTCGCGCTTTGCACGGAGCATGAAGTGAACCGTCTGGCCCACCCGATCCACCGCCCGATAAAGATAGACCCACTTTCCGCGCAGCTTGAGATAAGTCTCGTCAACACGCCAGGACTGGCCGGTGGGCCTGCCCAAGCGGTTCCACCGTTTGACGAACTCCGGCGCAAAGCGCCGCACCCAGCGCAGGATCGTCGTGAGGGCCAGCGACAGACCCCGTTCCGCGATCATTTCGACCAGATCGCGCAAGCTAAGCTTGTAGCGCAGGTACCAGGCGAACACACAGAATGATCACATCGCGGTCAAAGTGACGGCCTGCAAACAGTTCGTCCAGGCTCTTCAGCTTGCTCATCGTCGGTTCTCAATTCGTTCAGCCCGACACCTTAACCGATTCGCCCCCGCGCTATTTGCACCAGAGCCGCGGAACCCATCACTGCTACTTCGTGCCTGCACTGCAGCAATAGGCGAGCAGGAATGTAGGAGTTCCGGGCGTCTCTGCCACGATCGTGCGGATGTCCTTGTTGAGCTTGGCCATCGCTGCGGACACATAGTCGGGAGCCGGCAGCTTGTTCGTATTGAAGTCGTGGACAGCCACAACAATGGTCTTGTCGTCTGCCGTCATGGGGTGGGCGAGAGCCCGATCTTCTTCCGCAAACCTTTGCTCGCGTGTTGCGACAGCACCGACTCGCCCCACGCAACAGCCGTGGGTGCCCGACATCACGTGAATTGTATGGCCGTCGCCCTTTAGCCCCGCAGCGATCTCCTCAAGAGCCGCTGCAACGTCCCTTACGTTGCATTCCCCATGGAACCCCCAAATTTGCACAGTGCCAAGGGTGTCATCGGTAATTTTTGCGAGTTCTGCCATATAAATTTACGAAGGAGATATTGGAAACGCGTGGTGATTCACCGTGTAACATCAGCAAGGTGTCCAACCATTCTTGAGGAGCTAGTGACTCAACGACCATACCAGATCCTACTGATTTAAGAGGTGCCGTTCACTACTCTGAATCAATCTTTCAATCGTTGGTGAGCCCAGTTGGTTACCGCACACTGCCCGCACGAGGTAGAAGTTTGCCTCGTGGGTAGGAGAGGACACAAGACAATTAACATCAAAATAATTGATATGTAGTTCAGTCCGAACAACTGCGTGTGGCAGCAGTTTTTTTATGCGGTCGAGTGCAAACATTTCCACTGGCCGCCCTTGACCTTGATGTAGCTCTTCCGTGCGCCGGCTTTTTCAGTCCCATAGTCACTGCGCAACACGCCGGCCAACTAAATCGAAGTTGTACGCAGGAATCGTATTGGGGCTTCCTCCCGGCTGTTGCACGTAGACGTCAGCGCGCCACGCCGTCAAAAGATATGTGCAGCAACGCCAGTCAAAGTAGTTCGATTCTTGTCGCAAGCTTGCCCTTAGGGCCATCTTTTACGTCGAATCTCACTCGTACGTTCTCCCACAATGTCTTGAAGCCATCCATACGGATTTCAGAGAACTGCACAAACACATCAGTGCTTCCATCATCTGGTGTGATAAACCCAAAGCCCTTTGACTCGCCAAACCACTTTACTGTACCTGTTGCCATCTTCTTCCCCGATTCCTTTGTCGTGAAATACCTATATTCGTTGGAAGATTAACAGTGTAAAACGAATGGTGAATTGATCATTATCAAACTCCTTCAACCATGCTAATGAATCGACCGTGTACTGCCATCGTTTGATGAGGTTGGAGTTGCCCATGTGTCGCAACGCGCGCAAACGGCACAACGTCACCCTAAACATGCCTGTTAGAAGATGTTATGCACTTTTGTTAAGGAATGCAAAGTGGACGAGCATAAGCACGGAGAACACGACGAAATGCAGACCAGCCACGGTTTCGGGCAATCGCTCGTAGTCTCTAGTCGGTCAGGGGAAGCGGTTGAGCCAGCCGAAGCTGCGCTCCACCACCCAACGACGCGGCAACAGTACAAAGCCCTTTTTCGCCTCCGGCAACCTGACCACCTGAAGCTCGATGCCCCCATCGAGCGCGGCCTGTGCAGGCTCTTCGCCGGTGTAGCCTTGGGCAGCGAACGCGATTCTCACTGGCCTGCTGGACCTGTCGCGCCAGTTCCCCGACCGGTGCACGCTCCTGTTCGTTGGCAGGCGTCACATGCACCGCAAGCAGTTGTCCCAATGTATCCCGCCATGTGCACCTTGCTGCCTTTCTTACGCTTGTACTCGTCATAGCCTGCGCGTGGACCGCTCTCGCACACCGACTGCAGCGTGCGGCCGTCGAGGATGACTGCACTGGGCTGACCCCGGCGATCCTGCGCCACGCGGATAATCGAACGCAGGTCATTGACCATGGTCTCGAAACAGCCGGCCTGGATCCAGCGTTGCGTCTGCTGGTAGACCGTCTCCCACGGCGGAAAGTCACTGGGCAGCAGACGCCACGGTGCACCCGCGCGGACAATCCAGCGCAAGGCGTTGAACATCTCGCGCAATTCGTAGCGACGCTGAGGCGCGTCCTGATTCATCAATGTCAGGTACGGAGCGGCGAAGTACCGCTCTTCATCCGATACATCCGTTGGGTAGGGTCTGCGTTTTTTCATCCCGCCAGGGTACCAGGTCTGGCTGAAAGTTCATAACACCGTATAACGCTTGATGAATCGCATAGGGGCATCCCAACACGACAACTAAGACATCGATCTACTGGCGACGCATCTTGTCGAGATCGAACAGATTCAGGGTTGACCCGTCCTGACTTTGACCTACCGGCTTCTGCGGCACGACAGGGTCGTCGTCCTTCATCAGGTTGTTGTCCTGACGATACGCGCCCTGCACACCTTGAATGTAGTCGTAGCGGTTCGACGTGACAGCCTGCGCCTTATCCCGATCGTCGATGATGACCGGACGCAGGAATATCATCAGATTCGTCTTTTCGCGGCTCTTCTGCTCCGAACGGAACAACTGGCCGATCCACGGCACGTCGCCTAGCAGCGGCACCTTGCTGTTGCCGTTCGCGTACTTATCTTCTATCAGGCCGCCGAGTACGATGATCTCGCCATCATCGGCCAGCACCGTCGACTGCACCGAGCGCTTGCTGATCGTCACGCCGCCCTGATTGTTCGTCGAGGCCGAATCGACGGACGAGGCTTCGGAATAGATTTGCAGCTTTATGATGCCACCGTCGGTGATCTGCGGCTTCACGCGCAACACGATCCCGACATCCTGTCGATCGAACGTGTTAAACGCGGTTACGGACGTCGCGGCATTCGCGGTCGGCGTGGCGTATGAACCCGTCACTACAGGCACGTTCGAGCCAACGACGATCTTCGCCTCTTCGTTATTGAGCGCGATGAGGTTAGGTGTCGATAGGACGTTCGCGTCGCTCGACTGCGACAGCGCCTGCAACAGGCCGCCGAGACCGAACACGTCGCCGAAGCGGTGCAGCAGGCCTACGTTCAGGCCGTTGTTCAGCAGGTCCGCGCCCTTCGTCGCGAGCGCTGGGGCCGGGTCGTTTGCGATGGTCGCCCCCTGCGCGGTCAGGTTCACGATGCCCTGGCTGCCGTTGGAATTGAAGTTGGAGCTGCCGTAGAGACCGTTGTTTCTACCATTCGACAGCAGCGCACCCTGCCACTGGATGCCGAGATTCGCGTTTGTCGTCGCCGACAGTTCGACGATTAACGCCTCGATATATATTTGCGCGCGGCGGACGTCAAGCTGATCGATCACGCTGCGCAGATTGCCGTAGACGGCGTCCGACGCGGTAATGATCAACGAATTCGTCTCCGGATCGGCCTGGATCACCCCGCCGGGCTGGTTCTCTTCACCGTCACCGCCTTCCTTTTCGCCAAGAAACGCCGCGTTGTTGCCTTGACCGCCGTTGTTGCCGCCGCCTGCGAGTCGATTGCTTCCCATCGACGAGAATGACGAACCGCCCAAGGATCCGCCTGGAAGTGGCGGCTGGCCCGGTGTGCTCGCCGACGAGTCCATGCCTTGGTTGAACGAGTTCGCGGCATTACCGCCCCCTGTGGACATCAAATCATTGCCGCCCTTGCCGAGCATGCGGCGCAGCGTCTTCGCAAGACGCCCGGCATCCGCGCCCCGCAGCTGCACAACGTGGATGTTACCGGGTCGCCTGGTTGCCGCATCAAGCTGCTTCGCCAGCGACTTCGCCTCCGCGAGGCGCACTGCGTTCGACGCTCGCAGCATTAGCGAATTCGTGCGCGGATCGGCCTGCACCGAGACTTTCAGCGTCGCATCCGTATTACCGATCGACCCAGGGTCGAGCATCTTGGTCATCTGCCTCGCAACGTCGATCGCATTCGCGTTTTTCAGTTCCACTACCTGCACCTGCTGGCCGGCCGCAGAATCGACGCCCGCGATGATCTGCGCAATGCGGCGGACGTTATCAGCGTAGTCCGTGACGACGATCGTATTATTTGATGGATAGGCCGCAATCATATTGCTCGGCGAGATGAGCGGACGCAGCACTGGCAGGAGGTTGTTCGCCGATTCGTACCTGAGGCGAAAGATCTGGGTGACGACCTGATCGCCGTGTGCCGAAGGCGCATTTCCGATGTACGTCGGCACACCCTCCACTTTCGCGTCCGCTTCGGGCACAACCTTGAGCACACCGTGATCCTGCACCAGCGAGAAACCCTGCATTCGCAGCGCAGACTGCAGAGTTTTCAATGCTTGATTCTCGGAAACAGGGCGCTCAGAGACTAGATTCAGCCGCCCTTCGACGTGCGGGTCAACAATGATCGTCTTCCCTGTCGCCGCGCCGACCGCCTTGGCGACCTGATCGATGCCGGCGTCAACGAAATTGAGCATCACATCTGCCTGCGCGGTATGGGCGGCAATCAATCCAGCCAGCAGCAATGCGGTTGCGATGCGACGTAAAGCCATACGGTTTGTTCTTGTGAGGTTAACAGTCAATGTGGATTTGCCGGCAGTTGAATCAACACGCACAGCGCTTTTACGTTGTGACAGTTGCCGCTTTGTTCGCGAGTCACCCTCAAACTCCAGGAGGACCGCATGAGGGGAAACACGATCGCTACGCATGCAACGGTGGGAAGCAATCAGTCGCACGGCAGGACCATGGCCGCCACATTGCAGAAGAGCGAACGGCGTGGCGATGAACAGCGACGTCAAGAGGCCTTGACAGCCATGGAACAGCGCGCCCAACCGCTCCATCATCACGATGCAGTTGAGGCAGCCGAGTTGCTGAGCCGATTCCGACCACCAGCTCGGTGAACGAGGTGGCCAAATATCCTGACCGTCGGTACGCGGAGCCGCCCTACGACGCAGATGGCGACTGCTATTGCGAGACTGCCCTAGCACCCTCTGAACTGATTCGAAGTAGACAGGGCCATCCTTGCGAGGACACGACGGACAAGAAAGATGGCAATCCGGCGCGGCCGTCGCATCACGCTCTCGAGCTCCAGCTCGAGAACATAAATGCATCCGAGGCGTGCTGAGCCCGCTCGTCACGGGCCGCGACAACTCCGCGCTCGCACCTAACCCCGTGGCAACGATGCACGAATCGTAGCAGCGCAGGCTCGTTTTGTATAAGTCGCTATTTTTTTTGGATGCATCAAGCACATTTATGAGTGGCGATTTGCGCCGAAAGCGAGCACCATGCCGGAGCTACACAACCTTCCGCGAAGGGCGAGTCATGGACAAGATTGCTCGTGTTGGAGTTGATCTGGCGAAGCATGTCATGCAGATCCATGCCGTCGACAGTGCCGATCTTGTCATCGTCCGAAAGGCGATTACGCGCGATCGGTTCGTTAGCTGGTTTGCGAATCTCGAGCCGTGCCTCGTTGCAATGGAGGCATGCAGCGCCGCGCACTACTGGGCACGCAAACTCCGCGCTCTCGGACATGATGTGCGCCTGAGTCCACCCCAGTTTGTCGCCCCGTACCGCAACGGCGGCGCTCATGTAAAAAACGACGCCCTCGATGCCGAAGCGATCTGCGAAGCCGCAAGTCGCCCCTCCATGCGTTTCTGCCGGTGAAGTCACCCGCCCAGCAAAGCATGTTGGTGCTGCACCGCATGCGTACCGGCTTCGTGGAGGAACGCACTGCGCTGGTCAATCGGTTGCGCGGGCTGCTGGCCGAGTTCGGCGTATTCCTGCCGCAAGGCATTGAATTATTGCGCAAGCACCTCGTCGATCGCATTGAGGATGGCGACAACGAGCTGACGGGACCAGCGCGTCAGGCATTGCTGGGTGCAATGTCAGGCGCTGGATGAACAAATCGCGTGGCTTGAAAGGCAGATCGCAGAACACGCCGGTCACGATCCGCAGGCCCAGCGCTGCACGGCCGTATGCGGCGTCGGCAAACTTACCGCATCGGCCGCAGTCGCGACGCTTGTGGACGCACGGCAATTCAAGAATGGCCGGCAGATGGCCGCCTGGCTGGGGCTCGTACCCAAACAGAACAGCAGCGGTGGCAAGCAGAGGCTCGCGCGCATGAAAGCATCGAAACCGCTCCTGTCCGCTCGTCAGCCGGACGTGGAGGCTGCTGATGGACCACTCCCGGCAGATGTTCCCAAGGACAAGTCAAGCGAACTTCGCAACGTGCATCAAGCGAGGAGTTGCATCGTGACGACTCAGAAAAGCACCAATATGACTCGCTCACCAACTTCAATTATTAGCCCGAGCCGGCAGAGATTCACGCAGGCTATCAAGAGAGATATGCCGCTCTCCGTCGGCTTCCTGAAGAACCCTGAACACCTTTTGCTCAGCAGGCGTGGAAATGACAAAGTCGTTGTACGCTTTCAGCAGGAGATTTCGATAGACTAGGAATAAGGTTGCGTCGTGATCCGCGGACAGGTCCTCCGCCTGTCTGATGTACTGGAAGAAACGCCTTAGTATATGTAATCGACTTACGTTCACCACCTTGTCGTCATATGAGATGGCGAAGAATCGGAAGAAGTCCTCAGCCGACGAAAGCCGGTGCATTTTATCAATTAATGCTTTCATGTTGTTGCTCCGTATGACAAAGTTGGCCGCGAAGCCGTCCGTAGCGAGGCGGCGAGTTTTATGCCATCGTTAAGCGCTTTCTCATTGACGAAAGGTCTTAACTTGTCTGTGCCTTCTAACTTAGCGGCCCACGGCACGCAAGGACCATGCCTGTCTTACCTAAACCTGGAAGATGTTTCTAGCATGCATCGCCATTCCCGATCACCGTAATAGGGAGGCCGGTGTCACGTTGCCTCTGTCTGAATTGTCTGGATTGTGACAGCGCGGCGCGTTGCGCGAAGTGCATCCAGTCGGCTTCGGTTGCCGGCGAAACTTTACTGAACATGAGTTGGGACGTTGCTGGCGCAACTCAGTCTGCTCGCACCACTACGAACGGACTTTGCCGAGGGACGGGTCAAGAGTTTATCCGTCACGAGTTTGGTCTGCGGAGTAAGCGACTCGTTCCGGCCGTTATAGACGGTGGCTGAGGGCGGCATCAAAGTGGTGCCCATCATTTCCGATCTGATGGGCATCACTTTGACACAGTCTGCAGAGAAGAAGCCGGGTACACGAACGGGGCGCCCGAATTACCCCCGGGAGCTTCGTGAGCGACTGGCAGCGGCCGCTTGCGAGCCGGGCGTATCAGTCGCAAAGCTGGCTCGGGAGAATGGCATCAACGCGAACATGCTGTTCACCTGGCGACGGCGATATCTGGCCGATCAGCAAGCTCGATCTGCCGGGCTCATTCCGGTCGTATTGCTAAGCGACACGCCGACGGAGGTCATCGCGTCAGCCCCGGCAGAAGCGCAAGTGCAGAGCGCGAAGCCTGTACCACCTGTCGGCACGATCGAGATCAGGATCGGTCGTGCGGTGGTTAGAGTGGACGGCCTGGTAGATGCCGATATGCTGCGGATCGTGCTGGGCAGTCTGCGCTCATGATCTCCCTACCGGCAGGCACGCGCATCTGGATCGCTGCGGGCGTCACTGATATGCGATGCGGGTTCCAGGGGTTGGCTGCGAAGGTGCAAACCGCGCTTGAGGAGAATCCGCTGGCCGGCAACGTCTACATCTTCCGGGGCCGTCGGGGCGATCTGGTAAAGATTCTCTGGGCTACGGAGGACGGAATCTGGCTGCTCGCGAAGCGACTTGAACGAGGCCGTTTTATATGGCCCAAAGCTGACGGTGGCAAGGTCCATCTGAGCTCTGCGCAACTGTCGATGCTGCTTGAGGGCATCGACTGGCGGCAGCCCCGTCGCACCGCCGCACTATCGATGTTGTAAACCGCGCGGCAGACTCGTAAACTACGGCGCATGTCGAACGGCGCCGATCTCCCTGACGATATCGAACTGCTGAAGGCCTTGCTGGTCGAGGCCCGTAGTCTGCTTGCCGAACGCGATGTCGAGATTGAGCAGCTCAAGGCGCAGATCGACAAGCTCAGGCGCATGCAGTTCGGTCGCAAGTCCGAGCAGCTGCAGCGGCAAATCGAGACGCTCGAGACTCAACTTGAGGATCTGGCCGCCGGGCGCGGCGTTGTGGATGTGCAGCGTGCGCAGGCCCGTGGGGCAAGTGCGTCCACCTCGAACACAACGACGGACGAAGCGGCTTCCAGGCAAGCGCTTGCCGCGCATCTGCCGCGCCAGGATTATGTGCTCGAGCCTGAATCAAGCTGCCCGGATTGCGGTCAACCAATGCGGGCGCTCGGCGAGGACTCATCCGAACAACTCGCCCGGGTTGCAGCGGCGTTCAAGGTCATTCGCACGATCCGGCGCAAGCTGGTTTGCCCGTGCTGCAGCACGATCACGCAGCCGCCGATGCCTGGGCTGCCGATCGAGCGGAGTATCGCCCATCCGAGCTTGCTGGCAGACATCCTCGTCTCGAAGTATGCAGACCACCAGCCGTTGTACCGGCAATCCGCGATCGCGGCGCGCGACGGCGTGACGCTTGACCGGGCCAGCATGGGCCGCTGGGTCGGCCAGTGCGAGGCGCTGTGCGCACCGCTAACAGAGGCGCTGCGCCGCTATACGGTGTCGGCCACCAAGCTGCACGCCGATGACACGCCGATCCCGGTTCTCTCACCGGGCAACAGGAAGACCCGTACCGGCCGGCTATGGGTCTACGTGCGCGACGATCGTCGCTCGGGCTCGACGCAACCGGCTTCGGTCTGGTTCGCGTACTCGCCGAACCGGCAAGGCATCCATCCTCAAACCCATCTCGCCAGCTTCAAAGGGATTCTGCAAGCGGACGCTTACGCAGGCTTCGACGAATTGTTCCGCGATGGCTCGATACGCGAGGCGGCATGCCATGCCCACGCGAGGAGAAAGTTCTACGACATCCACGTGCGCACGCCATCTGACACAACACAAAAAGCACTCGAATATATTGGCGGGCTCTACGACATCGAGGCCTCCATTCGCGGCAGGCCCGTCGCCGAACGGCTGCGAATACGGCAGGAGAAAGCCAGACCACTGCTTCAAATCTACGAAGCGTGGCTCAGGGCAAAGCTCGAAACGCTGTCGTCGAAGTCCGATACGGCCAAGGCGATCAACTACACGCTGAACCAGTGGAGCGCACTGACGTTGTATTGCGAAGACGGTACGCTCGAGATTGACAACAACATCGCAGAGAACGCGCTGCGTTGTGTAAGCTTGGGCCGGAAGAATTTTTTATTCGCCGGCTCAGACAGCGGCGGCGAACGGGCAGCTGCGATGTATGCACTGATTGGCACTTGCGCACTGAATGACATCGATCCGCGTGCCTACCTCGACTATGTGCTAACCCATATCGGCGATCACAAAATCAATCGCATCGACGAACTCCTGCCTTGGCGTGTGGCCGACAAGTTGCACAAGCCAGCCAGTCCGCCACAGCCCTCTACCTGACCGGTAGCTCCAGTTCACAATCATGCTTTACGCGCACGCGAATGGACGAACGGTCCAGCTGAGGCGCTTACTCTGCGGAAGCCAGCGGGGCGATTCGAAGCGTGTCGTTTGGTTACGACCAGCACCTGTTTGACGTTTGACACGGGGGTGTCAGAATTTCCGTGTTCAAGGCGGGGTTGAGATTCACACGGATGATCGAACGAACCGATCCTCGTAGAGGATAGCGAATTGGTTCATCGCTGTCTTCCAGTCGTGAGCGGCACGCCCCCAATCGGAAGTGATGTTGCGCAGCGCCAGCCAGATCAGTTTCGTTGCTGCATCATCGGTTGGGAAGTGACCTCGGGTCTTGATGATCTTGCGTAGCTGCGAGTTGATATTTTCGATGGCGTTCGTCGTATAGATCACCTTGCGCACGCCCGGCGGGAACGTAAAGAACGGAATCACGCGATCCCAGGCATTGCGCCACGCCGCGCTGACAGGCGGGAATTTCTGCCCCCACGGACCTTCAGCAAACGCATCCAGTTCAGCCTGCGCGGCTTCCGCGCTCGGGGCGGTATAGATCGGGCGAATCGCAGCAGCGAGCGATTTGCGGTCTTTCCAGCTCGCGTAATCGAGGCTGTTGCGGATCAGGTGGACGATGCAGGTCTGCAACGTAGTCGCTGGAAACACGGCTGCGAGCGCTTCGGGCATGCCCTTGAGGCCGTCGGTCACGGCAATCAGGATGTCACCCACGCCACGCGTTTTCAGATCGTTGAACACCTTCATCCAGAACTTCGCGCCCTCGGTGTTCTCGATCCACAGGCCCAGGATGTCGCGCGTGCCGTCGGGCAGAATGCCCAGCGCCAGATAGACAGCCTTGTTGCGTACAACGGCGTCTTCGCGAATCTTCACGTCTTCACGCGCAGCGCGTCGAAGAACACGACGGGATACATCGGCTCGAGTGGCCGGGCTTGCCACGCCGTCACTTCGGCCATGACCTCGTCGGTGACCGAACTGATGAACTCTGGCGAAACTTCGGTGCCGTACTGCTCCAGCACAAAGCCCTGAATCTCGCGTACGGTCATGCCCCGGGCGTACATGGCGACGATCTTGTCGTCAAAGCCCGCGAAGCGTCGTTCGTGTTTGGGAATCAGCAGTGGTTCGAAGCTGCCGTGGCGGTCGCGCGGCACCTCGATGCGGATCGGGCCATCTTCGGTCAGAACTGTCTTGGCGCCACGGCCGTTGCGCTGGTTCGTCACGCTGGCCGGTTTGGCGGCGCCCGGCGCGTAGCCGAGATGGTGATTCATCTCGCCGCCCAACGCTCGTTCGATCAGCGCCTTCTTGAGGGCGAGCGTTGCGGCGTTGATGGCTTCGGCCGTCATCGGGCCGTTGCCGAATTGTTCGAGCAGTTCAGCGGGAATCGCCGGTAGCTCTACCGGTGGGGTCTTCGGTTTGCGAGGCATATTTTCTCCTGGGGAGGATCATATGCCTTGAACACGAAATTACTGACAGGCCCTTTGACACAGGTCAAGCCTACATTTTCAAGCGTTTGCGGTTACAGCGGTATCGCCTGCGTCGATAAGACTTCCTTTAACACCTTGAAGCTACGCAGATCCTTTACTCCCGGCAGGTGCAACAATTGTGTAGCATGTAACCGGTTGAAGCTTTCGTTGCCGCGTGCTCGAACGAGCAAGATATAGTCAAATTGCCCGCTCACAGCGTAGCACGTTACGCAGCCCGACACCTTCTGTGCCGCTTTCTCGAATGCGGCAAACGCCTCGGGCGTCGAGCCGTCCAGCACGATCCCGATTACGGCGAACATGCCCGCGCCGATGGCCTTCGCGTCGAGCAGTGCGACGACTCTTCGTATCAGTCCCGTCTCCTTGAGCCGCTCCACGCGCCGCAGGCAGGCAGGTGCACTGCGTTTCACTTTCGCTGCAAGGCTGACAATCGATAGCGAGGCGTCTTGCTGCAAGTGTCTGAGGATCGCGCGGTCTACGGAATCCAAGGCGGCTATGCCCTTCTGGGCGGCGACTGGATGCGCTATCATTTTCATTGCACTCATTTCCCATCTGACGAATTAGAGGCATTCGAAAAATGTATCGTTGTTTCATGCGTTATCCGTGCAACTCGCTTTCCCCGAGCGAGAGTCGCTTGCGCTAACCATTCTATATCTGCTAACTTCGCGCCGTTATTCCGCCTGCGTTTCCTGAGCGTGGCGCTAGCTTCTCAGTGTATAGGGCAAACTTAGTTTAACGTCGAATGTAGACGTCCAAGATCGCAAACTTCAACTGATTAAAGAGAACGTCTATCGACTCGCGACGAGTCGCAAGTCGCGCGCCGCGGATCTCGCTTACTTGTTTTCTATGGCGCAAGGAGATCTCCACCATGCCCTTCCGCGCATCGCTTCACTCTTGATGACGACGTCTAGGGGGCGAGCTCAACAGCGTGAATAATTTGGCTTGTCGCTTACACAGCCTCTGGGTGCACACTCGCCTCAGCAAGCTGATTCCGTACCCGAGCAATAGTATTGCGAGCGAGCGTTGTGGCGCGGTACTTGCTTTCCTTCCTTGTGCAGATGCACATTTGTCAAGACGGATATCGTTCTCTGTTAATTTTCCAGGAAAATCTATGATTTCCCAACGATCAAGCATATCGACAGAACCCGCGTGTGAATTTTTTACGTTCACGGCCCGAGCAGCAAAAGAAGCCGCCGAGCTTGTCGCGCAGAGCCACGAAGCGCCGCTTTATATTCGACTGCGTGCCGAATTTCATGCGGGAGGACAGCTAGAATATTCTATTGTCCTGGTTGACTCCGTAAGCGATTCCGACACGAAGGTGTCTACACAGGGCCTCGCTGTGTTCGTGGACGAGACTAGCCTACGTTATTTTATCGGCACCCGGATCGACTATGAGGAAGATACCCCGCTTCCGCGCTTCGTGATTGAAATTCCGAGCGCATCAACATCTTGCGGCCGCAGTGAATCATTTTCCTCATGTCCGCGCTGACATCGTAGCATGCCGATATTTATACCGCTTGCACGTGGTCTCGATGCAGACCAAAGATGGTGAATCGGTGCCGCGCGGACCACCGAATGCAATGAGATTCGTGCAAGCCTCGCTTGGTTTGCGCGCTGGTATCAACAGTACCGGAATGAACGCACTTACGGGGTCATTCAGTCACCTAACAGGTTGCGGAAATACCCCTCGACGGGAAGCGGCCTTCCACGATTTGCGCGCCCACTGCCGCTAAATCTTTCGCATTGTGCAATTTCAACGCGAATCAACCTTTTTAAAGCGCTGTGAGGCCGACTTCTGGCCTCATTGGCGCCTTTTGCCGGGAGTGTCTGAATTTTTGTGTGCAAGGCAGATAAAAGCCTGCCGTCTGGCAGGCTCATCAATTGCATTCTACAAATGATTTCTGGTGAAGCGATCCTCGTAGAGGATCGCGAACTGGTTCATCGCGGCTTTCCAGTCATGCGCGGCACGGCTCCAGTCAGCCGTGATATTGCGCAAGGCCAGCCAGAGCAGTTTGGTCGCGGCCTCGTCCGTCGGGAAGTGCCCACGCGTCTTGACGATCTTGCGT
>NZ_JAMBPS010000102.1:0-13415 GCF_024206515.1 Paraburkholderia sp. CNPSo 3281
ATTCCAGAACAGGGCGAAATGCTGGTACATGGCGTGCAGGGAGGAAGCATCCTGGCCGGCGTCGCCCGACACCATCAGATCGCGCTCGCTGAGCCAGTTACGGAAGCTCGCATCCCAGATCGAGGTACTGCCGATCACGGCCGTGTCGCCAACCAGGAACAGTTTGTCGTGCATGCGATGCGAAATCTCGACGAGATCGGATCGTGGATGGAAGATTCGGAGTTCAATGCCGGGAGCCACCTCGTGCAGCGCGACGATGAACTCGTCCTCGAACGGGTAGTGCGGCTCGGGGCCGATGCCGTCGATCAGCAGCTTGACCGGCACGCCTCGGCGCGCCGCCTCGACCAGATGACGCAACAGTAGGCCGCCGGTCTGATCGATTTCGAAGATGTAGGCGAGGATGCGGATCTGCTCGGTAGGCGTGGCACGGTCGACCAGCGCAATCCGCGACTGCATCAACTGACCGTCGTCAAGACTGGCGACCAGGTCGACACATTGCGCGCGGCCTTGCTGAGAAGAGGCAAACACGCATGCCAGAATGAGCGCCAGGCTTCTTGTTGTGGTCATGATGTGGCGAACTGGTTCGATGTGTCTCCGGCCCTACGTCCTCGAAGGTCTGCAAGGCTTCCCGGCCTCGATAAATGCCTGTTCCAACGTATCAATGCGCAGATAAACCGCGGTGAGTTGCGAGCAAGTGTTTGTGCTATGGTTGTTTTTCCGGTGCCCGGTAGTCCTCCGAAGGCAATCAGCATTTTCGACGCTCTCCCTATTCGAATGTTGGCTGATTGTCGCAGGATTCCTGTCGCGACTTCCAGTGACCGCTCCTGGGCGCATAGAGCCGCACGCCGAGTGCGTCTCGGGCGCGCACTGTCATGAAAAAAAGCATAGCTCGCCAGCAGTGACACTGACAATCCAAATCTCCGGACACTTCAAACGGATCCAGTCGAGTCGTCAACTGGAGCGCGGCGCAAACGCAATGTCGAGTTGATATTGCCCACGGCCTCGCGCTGTACTTGCGTTCAGCGCGCATCGCGGCGCAATTCACGCACGCCTCGTCCGAGGCGTCTGCGAAGCAGTGTACGCAGCGTCATGCCATCGGCGTAGCCGACCTCAGTGGCGATCGCCTCGATATCCAGGTGAGTTGTCTGAATCAGGTGAAGCGCACGCTCGACGCGCAAATCCTGAAAGTACGGCAGAGGCGATTTGCCGAGCACCGACTCGATACGACGTTGCAGGGTTCGCTTGCTCGTCGCCAGAGCGTCGGCCGCCGACTCCAGCGAAAAGCCTTCTGCGAGCCGCGAACGTGCCCAGCGCTCGAACCGTTCGACGAGTGGATCCGCGCGGGCCAGGTGCTCCGGGATCATGTACGTCGCCTGCGACGGCCGCCTGTCTACCGGCATATAACGCGCGACAAGAGCGGAAAGCTCGGGGCTCAACTGACGTATCAACCACAGTGCGAGGTCGAGATGCCCCATTGCGGCTCCCGCAGTAACGAAGTCACCCGAGGGAACCAGCATTCTCGATTCGTCGAGACGTACGTCCGGATAGCGCTGGCGGAACAGGGGATTCAGCCACCATGTCGTCGTGCCATCGTGGTCCTGCAGCAGCTGCGATTCCGCCAGCACGAACGTGCTGATGCATGACGCCGCAATGCGCGAGCCACCGGCATGCCAGGCACGCAATCCGCGAGCGAGGACAGCTCATCGCAATGGCAGGTGAGCGCATGCACATCGACGATTACGTCGAGATAAGCGCGGTTTGCGTGCATAACGAGCATCGCGGCAAGGGCTTTGCAGGGCGACTTGTGAATGTCCTGCGCAGGGATATCGAGGCACGCGGGAATACGGCGTTCCTGCATGTCCGCAGTGACAATCAAGCTGCAATCGGGTTGTATGAACGCATTGGGTTTGAGTTAAGACAGGCCTTTCACCTGATCAGGATTAAGCGCAATCCGGGGTGAGTGAGGAACGTCACGCTCCAGGCACATCCAGAAAAATCATGCCGACGATCGCCCCTGCAATTGCGGGTACGCATCAGCGTGCGGCGTGGTGATTCACCCCGGACGGGCTTACAAGTTGTTCGGGTCTGGCGCCCACATAGAAGGACGAAAGGTACATACACACAGGGAGGTCTCCACGTAAGCTGGGTACTCTGCAATACATAATGTTTTTGAGTTGTCGAAAAAAACAGAAGGGAAAAGGCGCGTCATGCGGGTGGACATGACGCGCGAAGGGGATAACTGCCGATTCCGACCCGGCACGTAAGTGTCCAAGTTCCAGACCTGACTTGCCCTCTCACGGTGTCGTTCGGCATCCAAAGTCTACCCAGTCACATACGGGACAGAAAGTAAGGATTTTCTGAAAATATTGTCGTCTTACGAGCAATTTGCCCGTGCACACACAGCCACCGACGAACGATCAGCGGAGCGTGCCACCTTTGCTGGCATGGCAGTGGGTTCGGTAGAACAGTTCTGTTCAGGAGGCAGCGATAGGGTCAGGAAGTGCTGACCATATTTTCAGGAATTCCTTACGGGCTCACAGATCAAGTTGTGGTTGATGCGAGTCGTATACCCTGAAACAGGCTGATCGAAAATATGAAAACGCTAACCGTGCGACTTCTTTTTAAAAGTGTACTTCAATCAGGTCTATGTGTGTCTCATTGGACGTGCGTCCCGATCTTGATTGTTTGTACCCCTCCTGGTTTTGGAATTGACACATGCTGAATCATTGGTCAGTGAAAGCAAAACTCTCGATAACTTTCGGAATCCTGACAGCTATCGTTATAACCGTGTCCGGGCTGTCGCTGAAGCAGCTGAACGACGCGAACGACCGGTTTTCCGGCTATATCAGCGGTATCAAAGCACGAGCAGACGCGGCGGATGCTGTTCGTGCCGCGGTCGATGATCGCGCTATGGCAGTACACAATCTGGTGCTGGCCACGACGCCTGCCGATATCGCACTGGAAGGCGCCGCTGTCAACGACGCTGAACGCAAGGTGGAGGCCAGACTGGAGAAGTTTGAGGCCCTGGTGGCAAGCGCTTCCGACATGAGCGAGAAAGCTCGGAGTCTCGCGGCTGAACTTCCGCGAAATGAAGGACTTTTCCGTCCCGTGGCTATGGAGATTGCCAGGCTTGCAGTAAGTAATCAGCGCGACGCAGCAATCGTGGAAATCAACGCCAAAGGCAAGCCGTTGCTCTCGGCCCTAATCAAGGCGTCGAACGAGTATCTGGATTTTACTCGTGACCGTGCAGAGCAAATGGTACGGCAATCGAGTGTTCAATTCGAGAATCAGCGGAACCTGCTGATTTCGTTCTGTCTGGCCGCGGTCGTAATGGCGGTCGTGGCTGGCGTTGTCATCACTCGGGGCCTGCTGCGAGCCTTGGGTGCTGAGCCCGACGCACTGAGCGATGTGACCCAGCGCGTAGCCGGCGGTGATCTGAGTTCGGTATCGGGGGCAACGACTGCCCCTCCGGGAAGTGTGCTCGCCTCGATGGGCGAAATGCAGGTCAGCCTTGTTCGCCTGATTGGTCAGGTTCGCACTTCCGCCGACAGCATCGCTATCGGTGCGAGCCAGATCGCGACGGGCAACGTGGATCTTTCCTCACGCACGGAACAGCAGGCGGCATCGCTGCAGGAAACCGCCTCTAGCATGGAAGAGTTGGCGTCAACGGTGAAGCAAAATGCCGAGAGCGCTCAACAGGCAAGTTCCCTTTCGGCCAGCGCATCCGAAGTGGCGGGGCGGGGTAATCAGGTCGTGGGCAAGGTGGTCGACACGATGAGCGAGATCAGCACGAGTTCCGCCAGGATCGCGGATATCACCGGGATCATCGAAGGGATCGCCTTTCAGACCAACATCCTCGCGTTGAATGCTGCTGTTGAGGCTGCCCGGGCAGGCGAACAGGGGCGCGGATTTGCGGTCGTTGCGAGCGAAGTGCGCAGTCTCGCCCAGCGGTCGTCCAGTGCAGCCAAGGAGATCAAGGAACTCATCAACGCTTCCGTGCAGAAGATTCACGCCGGATCGTCGCTCGCGAATGAGGCTGGAAAGACAATGGCGGAAGTGACGCAGGCCGTGGCGCGTGTGACCGACATCATGGGGGAAATCGCCGCTGCATCGACCGAGCAGAGCCGCGGTATCGAGCAGGTCAATCAGGCGATCACACAGATGGATGAAGTGACGCAGCAGAATGCTGCGCTGGTGGAGGAAGCTGCGGCAGCCTCGAAATCACTCGAGGATCAGGGGCGGCTGTTGAACCAGGCGGTTTCGTTCTTCCGTCTGGATTCTCTGGCCGCGGCCTCGTCAACGGGCGGATCTGCTGTCCCGGCGAACCTTGCGGAATCCCGCGGGCGCGCCGCGCGCCCGGCACTCCGGAAAGCTTCGGCGGCCGCGAGACCGCTCACAGCGGCAGTTCACGCGATAAGCCCGGTTGCAGCCAATAGTGAAGCCTGGGAGACATTCTGAGGCCGGCCGAACACAAGCGGTAATATCATCCCGCCCTATGACTTCACCGTTCCTGCATCGACTCAAGATCATGCTTTGGACAAGTGAGCCCCACACGCGCATTCGCCTGCAGCACTGGTGGCTCACTGTCGTGATCTATGCGGGAACTGCCGCAGTGATGATCCCGTTCACGGATTCAAGAACTGACTTTGGCGATGCGATCTTGATCTGGTTGCTCGTGGTCGTGTGTTCCCTGTCTGTGTTCCATTGCTTGATTCGGAGCGATTGGAGCAAGCGCCTCGCTGATCCCGCACTTGCCCAGGCTCAGATCCTCTTTGCGGTTCTTGCGGTTATGGCGTTTTACACGATCACTGGCATCGCTCGCAGTGCGGTGCTTCTTCCACTAGTGCTGGCGCTTAATTTCGGGGCATTCTCTATACGCTGGCGACGCATGATTGAATTGACGTTGCTCGCTCTCGCCATCATGGCTTCAGCCATGATCTGGATGCATGTGCAGTGGCCGGGCCGTTATTCGACAACCGTAGACCTTTCGAACTTTCTCGTCAGCATGGTCACTTTGCCCGGAGTGGCCGGACTGGCAATGATATGAAGCTCTATTACTCGCCGGGAGCGTGTTCGCTTGCGTCCCATATCGTCGCACGCGAAGCCGCCGCTCTTCAATCACTCGACGCCCGCACCAGTCCGTGCCGAAAGGCAAGAGGCACGCTTCAAAATTACGCACTTCTGGAGCGGTCCCTTACGGCCCGACAGTGGTTGCTGGGAGAGCGTTTCTCGGCAGCAGACGCCTATCTCTTCACGGTGACAAACTGGGCGCCGCACGTTGGCCTGGATATATCGCGGTTACCTGCTATCACAGCGTTTCAGCAACGCGTGGCTAGCCGACCGCGAGTTCAGGAAGCACTAATAGCGGAAGGGCTGCTGCGGGGCTAGTCAGGTAAGCGGTCTTGTGACCGCTTTTCGCAACGCAAGGCGCCAGGTGCCGAGTCAATTCGCAATTCGAGGGAGTCAGCGTTCGGTCGCAAGCAGCGAAAGCAAACGTTGATTTTCTGATCGCTGACGATATGAAAGGCTACGATGGGTGTCGGCACCTGCGGTGTTGAATCAGTTGTCGTCGCTTCTGGACGCGAGATGCTCGTGAGGCTCGGGCTCTGCCGCATCGGCGTCGGGAAGGTCGTCTGCGGCAGGATTTTGCCAGCCCTTCGGATCGGGCTGGACAGTCGTGCTGGTGGAAGTTTGCGCGGGCTCGAGGGAGGTGCCGGTGCCGGTCGACTCACTGGATGGATTCGACGTCATGATGTGCTCCTGCGCTGAAGAATGCAGCTTCCCATCATGATAGTCTGCTTTGTCGCCTTACGCCGATAACCCGATTACGATTGGGCTTCCTGGCTGCACAGCTAAACTCCTGGTAACTCTCCGCTCGCCGCTGGACCTGCGGTAACGCACCGGGCACACAATGGTTCCCTCAGCCCCAAAGTCGCGGCAGTTCGCCCTAAAGGAAGTCGAGCAAAGTGCAGGATTGCGACAACGAAAATCAGGCTAACCGAGCAGCGGTTCGATACAAGGCCGCACCAACACCGGATACCAGCCGCTCAACATTCTCGTCCTTGAGTTTCCCTTCGACATCGAATGCCTGATGCGCGTGGCTCAGCGCAAACGACTCGGGAATGACCAGCATGCCGAGCTTGTCGAGCACCGCACGCATGCCTGTCTGCGAGCGAACGCCGCCAAGCTGTCCCGGTGACGCAGAGACGAGCGCCGCGACTTTTCCAGTCAGCAACGCGACGCCCGATGAGCCGTCATTGCACGGTCGGCTGATCCAGTCGATTGCGTTTTTCAACAACGCAGTGTAGCCGCCGTTGTATTCGGGCGTCGCGATAAGCATCGCATCGTGCTTCGCGACAAGCGCCTGGAGCGCATGTGCTCCGTCAGGCAGTCCATATTCGGCCTCAAGGTCGCCGTCGTACAGTGGCAATGAGTAGTCTGCGAGCCGGATCGGTGTCACTTCGGCACCGGCGATTCTTGCGCCGACCACGGCAACGTCCAGCAATTTCTGATTGAGCGAGTCGCGGCGAGAACTGCCGCTGACGGCGAGAATCCGGATGCTCATGACGGTTCCCAACAAAAGTCTGACAAACGCGCAGCAGGTGCACTCACGCGGCTGGCGGCGTACGATATTCGATCTCTCCGCCGGGCAGAAAATAGAGCATGAGCGCGTTGCCGGTCACAGTCGGAAAGTGTTCGCTAAGTGGCGGGAAAATGCGCCAGCCGGCGCCGTGGCCACAGAATTTCGCCCCTTCTTCGAGCGGGACGATCATGTTGATCTCCCCGTTCGTGTGACAGTGGTACTGACCTTTCACGTCGCGCAGCAGTCCGCTCTCTACGCTCATTTGCGCTGTTTCACTCGACGGATCTGCAATCCGGCCTCGGCGATAATCCCCGCCCTCGACCTTGACATAGGCGGCCCAACGTTCCTGAACGCCGAGCTTCAGGAGGCGTGCAAGCTCGGCATACGATTCGGTTCCCGGGCCGAACGCCTGGTTCAGATGTGCCTCGAGATCAGCGTCGAGCGGGCGGTCCCGAATGTCGTCGCACAGGCGGCGCACGGCCCGCAACATCTCTTCCTTGTGTGTTCCAGATGGCAACATGATTTTCGCTGTCTCCGTTCCAATCGCACGAGCATCGACTACTGACCGCCCAGCAAACTAAAGGACCTTGCGCGTTCTCACGGGATAGGGCCGTCTTGCTTGCCGGGTCAAACCGGAATGCCAGTCGATCAGACACCAGCTAGTCTAGGCGGCCGCGTGACGGGCGGATAATCAAAAGTTTCGATGGCCGTATTCCCGATTCGAATACCAGGACTTTCGAGGTGAGTCTGGACGGACTCAATGAAGAACGGGTCTCCATCCGCGCCTGGACTCGAAAATCCGCGCGATTACCGTCCTGCCGAGCCGTTACGCCGTAGCTGAGGCACGGGGGCGCTGGACGATCTGGTTGTCCTTTCCCTGGACAAGCGGCGTGAGCGTGAGGTTGAACTCGATGTCCTTGTACGTATCGGCCTTCAGGCCCAGCGCAGTGCCACCGGTCATTTCCGTCACGGGCGGAATCAGCTCTTCGCGCGTTGCGTAGGCGAAGTCGTCCCAGATCAGCGCGTCGCCTTCGATGTTGAACTGTGTGGTCAGCTTGCGATGATCGTCGCTTGTGATGAAGAAGTGCACGTGCGCCGGGCGGTTCCCATGACGGCCCAACCCGTTCAACGGTTGCTGAGTCGCGCCTTGCGGCGGGCAGCCATAGCCGACCGGCATGAGGGTGCGGAATTCGTACGTCGAGGCCGGTGACCGTGCCGTGAATGACGAGCGGCCCCGCATCGGCGTCGGCGTTGAGGTCGATGCGCGAGACGCTCTCGCGCACCGGCGCGCCTGCAACATACAGCGGCCCTTCGATCGTGCGCGGCGTGCCGCCTTCGAGACCCACCGCCTTGTCCGCGGCGTCCATGCGGATGTCGAGGTACTTCTCGAGACCGAGACCGGCAGCCAGCAGCGCCGCATCGCCGTCCTGGCCGAGCTTGCTCAGATAGTTCACGCCGGCCCAGACTTCATCGGGCGCGATGTCGAGATCGTCAATGGCCTTGAACAGGTCGCCCAGCAGTCGATAAACGATCTGCTGGAAACGGGCGTTGCCGCTGCCGCCGTTCAGATTCGCAGCGGCCTTCAGCAGGTCCTGCACTTCCTCGCATCAGCTTCGACAACTGAGCCGAAATGCACCAGGAATTGCAGCATTAAGCTCAGCGTGACTCTGTGCCTCGGTGTCGCCGGTATTCCAGCGTGGAATACCGCAAACGGAAACTTTGATTATTCGCGGTCCCGCGCGCTGCCTAGACTGACGAGCGCGAGATGATGCTTTGAACGGCTCAGCTCCGAGGGCAAAACGTATGACGATAGGACAGTCGAATGAACCAGACAATTGAACACCGCGTGGTCGAAGGCAAGGCCAAGCCGCGCGGGCGCTTTCCCCATATCGTTCGCGCCGGCGATTTTCTGTTCGTCTCGGGCACGAGTTCACGGCGCGCCGACAACACGTTCGCCGGGGCGACGGCGGACGGCTTCGGCACGGCTACGGTCGATATCCGCGAGCAGACACGCATGGTCATTGAAAACATCCGCGATATCCTCCGTACTGAGGCAGCGGACCTGATCAACGTCGTCGAAATCACGGCGTTCCTCGTCAACATGAACGATTTCGGCGGCTACAACGAAGTCTATGCGGAGTACTTCGACGAGACTGGTCCGACCCGCACAACGGTGGCCGTTCACCAGCTGCCACACCCGCTGCTGACCATCGAGATCAAGGCGATCGCCTACGCGCCGCGCGACGGTGCGGTCCAATAGTCCAGCAAAACCACGGCCATATTCAGCAATTCAAGGAAGGGGACAACCATGGCGCATTACGGCAAGCCGTTCAACTTTGCTCGCTGGATCGACGAGCATGAGCATTTGTTGAAACCGCCTGTCGGCAACCAGCAGGTCTGGCAAGACAGCGATCTGATCGTGACCGTCGTTGGAGGTCCGAATCATCGGACTGATTTCCACGACGATCCGCACGAAGAGTTCTTCTATCAGCTGCGCGGCAATGCGTACCTGAATCTGATGATCGATGGCAAGCGCGAACGCGTCGATCTGCGCGAGGGCGACGTATTTCTGTTGCCGCCACATGTGCGTCATTCGCCACAGCGCCCTGAGGAGAACAGCGCTTGCCTCGTGATCGAACGCCAGCGAGCGCCGGGTACGATAGACGGATTCGAATGGTATTGCCTGAACTGCGATGGCCTTGTGCATCGCGTCGAGGTGCAGTTGAAGGACATCGTCGAGGATCTGCCACCGCTCTTTGCAGGGTTCTACGAATCGCGGGAAAAGCGCACATGTCCGCATTGCGGCGCCGTACACCCGGGCCGCGACGCGATATGAGCGGGATCGGCGCCCGCTAACGGCACCGCCGGGACGCCGCTGCTAAGATCGAGCTTCACGATTCCCTGATCGACGGCGCCATCATGCATCGCTATCCTCTCAGCCAGATAGGACTGAGCCGCAATCTGAAACTCAGTCAGCTGCTCGTATTCGACCGCGTGATGGAGACCGGATCGATCCGGCGTGCCGCGACCGACATGGGCCTCACGCAGCCCGCCGTGACGAAGGTCATTCAGGAACTCGAATCGTCATTCGAAGGTGTGCTGTTCGAGCGTCATAGCCGCGGCGTCATTCCGACCGATCTCGGCCGTGTCGTCGGTCGACGTGTCAAGTCGCTGATCGCCGAGTTTCGGCACATGTCTGAAGAACTCGACACCTTCCGCTTCGGCACGGCGGGGCACGTGGTCATCGGCACGCTGATCTCGGCGTCGGCTCATCTGTTGCCGGCTGCGATCACGCGTTTGAAGTCGCGTGCCCCGGACGTGCTTGTCACCGTGCGGGAAGGGCCAACCGCGCAGCTCTTTCCCTTGCTTGCGACCGGCGAGCTCGACATCGTCGTCGGCCGCCTGCCGGAGGTCGAGCTGCCGATTGCCGACGCATTCCCGCTCACGCATCACAAGCTCTTTGACGACTCGTTGGCCGTCGTTGTCGGCAACGGGCAGGAAATGGCTAGCGCATCGATCGGTTCGCTGCGTGATCTTGCGGACGCGCCGTGGATTCTCCCGACGATGGAGTCGCCGCTGCGCTACGCGGTGGAGCGCATGTTTCGCCAGGCAGGGCTCAAGCTGCCCGCGGATATCATCGAATCGCTTTCGGTACTGACCAATCTCGGCATCCTGCTCGAGGCTCCGCGTGTGGCCGTCATGCCGCGTGTAGCGGCCACGCGCTTCATGCGGGCTGGTTTGCTGCGCATCCTCGACATTCCCGAAAGCGGGTCGTTCGGCACCGTAGGTTATTCCGTGCGCTCCGACAAGGAGCTGAATCCGGCCTGCGAGTCGTTCGTCGAGTGCCTGCGCGAGGCTGCCAAGGCATCGGCATAGTCGCCGTGTGAGTCTGCGCCGGTGAGTTCGCTATTCCATGTTTTTATATCAGCAGCGCAAGTTTTGATTATTCAGCGCACGGAGGCACTCCTACACTGACTGCACATCAATCAGTCAGCAGGAAGGCCCATGAATGCCAACCCCCGAGCACGCGCTGCCTTACCGGCGCGCCTGCGCCATTTCATCGACGGCGAATTCGTCGACGGCGCCGATACGTTTGCCAACCTGAGCCCGATCGACGGTCGGGAACTATCGCGTGTCGTTGAAGCGGACGCGGCTGCAGTCGATGCCGCCGTAAAGGCCGCGTGTCGTGCGCAGCAGGGCCCGTGGCGTCGCCTGAGCGCCGCGCAACGCGCGGACTGGCTGCATCGCATCGCCGATGGGATTCAGGCGCGTTTCGACGATTTCGTCGCGGCCGAAGTCGCCGATACGGGTCGCTCCATCACCCAGGCGCGCAGCCTGGACGTCGCACGCGGCATCGCGAACTTTCGCACATTCGGCGATCTCGTGCGGACCGCGAGCGGCGAATTCTTCGAAACCTCGACGGCCGTCGGCGAGATGCTCAACTACGTGACGCGCAAACCCCTCGGCGTCGTCGGCGTGATTTCGCCGTGGAATCTGCCGCTGCTGCTGTTCACATGGAAGGTCGCGCCGGCGCTCGCAATGGGCAACTGCGTTGTAGCGAAGCCTTCGGAAGAGACGCCCACTTCAGCCACGCTGCTCGCGGAAGTCATGCGCGATATCGGCCTGCCGCCGGGCGTCTTTAACCTGATCCATGGTCACGGCGGCAGCGCGGCCGGCGAATGGCTCACGCGTCACGCTGGCATTGACGCAATCACGTTCACGGGCGAGTCGAAGACCGGCAGCACGATCATGAAGGCTGTGGCAGATGGCGTAAAGAACGTGTCGTTTGAACTGGGCGGCAAGAACGCGGCCGTGGTGTTTGCCGATGCGGACTTCGACGCGGCAGTGGATGGCGTGCTGCGTTCGAGCTTCACGAACGCGGGGCAGGTGTGCCTGTGTTCCGAACGGGTCTACGTCGAGCGGCCGATCTTCGAGCGCTTCGTCGCGGCGCTCAAGGAGAAGACGGAGAGGTTGAAGGTCGGCTCGCCGTATGAGGCGGGCACGACGACTGGGCCGCTGATCTCGAAGGGCCATCGCGAGAAAGTGCTCGGCTATTTCAAGCTCGCCGCCGAAGAGGGCGCGACGGTTGTGACTGGCGGGGGCGTGCCGCAGTTCGGCAACGATTGCGATCACGGCGCGTTCGTTCAGCCGACGATCTGGACCGGTCTGCCCGACACCGCACGCTGCGTGACCGAGGAAATCTTCGGGCCGGTTTGCCATATCGCGCCATTCGATACCGAAGAGGAAGTGGTGCGCCGCGTAAACGATAGCGCCTACGGCCTCGCTGCCTCCGTGTGGACTACGAACCTTAGCCGCGCGCACCGCGTCGCACCGCAATTCGAAACCGGCATCGTGTGGGTCAACGCCTGGTTCGTGCGCGATCTGCGCACGCCATTCGGCGGCGCCAAGCTCTCGGGTTTCGGTCGCGAAGGGGGGCGCCATTCCATGGACTTCTACTCCGAGCTGACCAACGTTTGCGTGAAGGTGGCGTGATGACGACCCAGCTTCAGGCACTTCAGGTCATTGCGGACACGCTCTGGCAAGCGCAGCACCAGCAGCCGTTCGGCGCAGTGCAGCCGGTTCGCGAGGCGATCGCCGCCCTCGATGGCGACCCGCTCTCCAACGCTTACCGTGTACAGCAGATCAACACGCAGCGGCAACTCGAAGGTGGCGCGCGGCTCGTCGGCCGCAAGATCGGACTGACGTCTGTGGCCGTGCAAAAACAACTCGGCGTCGATCAGCCGGACTTCGGCGTGCTGTTCGATCACATGGCGTATGGCGATGGTGAAGAGATTCCGTTTGCACGCACGCAGCAGCCGAAGGTCGAGGCCGAGATCGCGCTGATTCTCGAACGCGATCTGAGCCACGAACGTCATACGATTGCAGACATCATCGGCGCAACCGCATACGCGCTGCCGGCAATCGAAGTGGTCGGCAGCCGCATCGCGCAGTGGGATATCTGCCTCGCCGACACCGTGGCCGACAACGCTTCGAGCGGCCTCTTCGTGCTCGGCAACCGGCCGGTCAAGCTCGAAGCGTTCGACGTTGTTAGCTGCGGCATGGTCATGGAGCGCGGCGCGGACCCGGTGAGCGTTGGCGCGGGCGCGGCGTGCCTCGGCAATCCGCTCAATGCCGCCGTGTGGCTCGCGAACAAGATGGTTCAGGTCGGCGCGCCGCTGCGTGCCGGCGACATCGTGCTGACCGGCGCGCTTGGCCCCATGGTTGCAGTCAATCCGGGCGACGTGTTCACCGCCCACATTCAGGGCCTCGGCGCCGTCCGGGCGCAGTTCTCCAATCAAACGGAATCGGCATCGTGAAAGACAACTCTCGACTCTCCGTTGCCGTCATCGGCTCGGGCAACATCGGCACGGATCTGATGATCAAGATCATGCGCCACAGCAAGCATCTGGAGATGGCGGCGATGGTCGGCATCGACCCGAACTCCGATGGTCTTGCGCGTGCCGCGCGTCTTGGCGTGGCGACCACGCATGAGGGTGCGGAAGGGCTCACGCGCCTGGCTTGCTTCGACGACATCGACTTCGTGTTCGACGCGACGTCGGCCGGCGCTCACGTGAAGAACGCCGCGCTGCTGCGCACGTTCAAGCCGTCGATTCGCGTGATCGACCTCACGCCCGCTGCCATCGGCCCGTACTGTGTGCCGGTCGTGAACCTCGACGCACACATCGAAGCGCCCAACGTCAACATGGTGACGTGCGGCGGTCAGGCCACGATTCCGATGGTCGCGGCGGTGTCGCGCGTCGCGAAGGTTCACTACGCCGAAATCGTCGCGTCGATCAGCAGCAAGTCGGCGGGCCCCGGCACGCGCGCCAAC
>NZ_JAMBPS010000103.1:0-12164 GCF_024206515.1 Paraburkholderia sp. CNPSo 3281
GCAACAGCTTGGGGGTGAAAGTCCCCTGCCCAACCTGATGGTGGTGAAGGGCTAGTGAAACGCAAGGGCGTCGTCGTGAGGCGGGGTCTGAAGGAAGCGTGTAGCAAAGCCACGACCTGACGAACAGAAACCAGATACGAGGCCTACCCAGTCGGACGAGCGAGCAAATGATTGCGAAGTCCATAACCATCAAGGGCTGGGGTGGTAAATCTGGCAGGTGCGTGGTGAAGGCGGTTGAGCTTACCTTCTATGAGCGGAATATTGTCAAGGCATGTCACGAGCTCGCTGTGGTTCGAACATTGACTGCGCGGTCAATTCAATCCGCTGGCGCCTGGCCAGCCTCATCCTGCATGCGCGTTGCGCCGGAGTTGTGTCCAGGAACATGCCCCATCTCGGGATCGGTTGCATGGCAACCCGGTAAGAACACGGGCATGTTCACCTCAAACCTGTGCCTGCTGCGCCAACGCGCAAATGCATTGACCCCACTGCTTTCGGCGTAGCGCCTGAACGACGGCGACGCTCAGCGACCGGCGATGACACTGCGCCGGTCTCCCACACGAATCTTGCGGGCTTGCGTTCAACGAAGGCAAGCAATAGCAGTCCTGAGCCCAACGTAAACGATTGAATGTGACTATACAAAAATCCTACGAACTCAAGGTCACGGCGATCAGTATAAAGGGTCATCAACTCGACGGAAAATGCGTCGATGTGGCATTCCAATTAGGCGGATCTTGCCCGAAAACATTGCGAACGAAGAAATCCAGGAGCTTACGCTCGGTGAAGATACCGGGGGCTCCATGATCAGCACCAGGCACATAGACCATTTCGAATTCCTTTCCCGCCTTAATGAGTCGAACCTGAAAAATTCGAAGGGCCTTGTGCAGCAAGGGTTTGGAGCGGAAAGTTGTTGATGCATTTGCAGGAACCTGGCAGATTCTGGGTTGTTTCCTGCAAATTCTGTCGAGGTCTGGATGGGTCCGAAGACACCAGTAAGCGAAGGCGATTTGTTCCGGCATCCTCTGCGCGAGCAGATCAACCTGAAGCATCCCCTGGTGCGCCTGGCCGATCTGATCAACTGGAACGGATTGAATGCGTCGATGAGCGCGAGCTTCGTCTCACGCAAGGGTCGGCCGGCCACGTCACCGAGGCTGATTGCTGGCTTGTTGTATCTCCAGCATGCGTTCGATCTGTCGGACGAGGAAGTGGTCTGGCAATGGGTGGAGAACCCGTATTGGGTGCGCCGGGAGACCGGCAAGGTGTAGGTGGTGAGAGTCCACTACGATGAAGGCATAGCGAGCCACGTCGCCCCCGAGCCGTGCGCGGGCATCCGCGAGGAGGTCAGCGAAGCGTCGGCAGGGGAATGTGTAGGCCAGCCATGGAGCCACGAAATGGTTTATATCCCGGATGCCGACGCGCTCCAATACGTGGAAGGCAATACGAGCGGGCGCGACATCGCGAGTGCCTGCCGATCCGGCGTGGTCGTAGAACCTGGCATGCACGCAAGCGCCTTGCACGGGAACCGGGAGATCTCACGTCTGACCTGGCGTTGTAGCGGTATTGGCCAGGTCCGCGTCGGGAAGGTGAGGAGCCGAAGCCGATGATGTACGGACGTGAGAAGTCAGACTCCGCCGTAGTAGCGAAGAAGCCTGCGAACAAGGCCGGGAAACCGGCTGCGGAGTGGGCGGAGCCAAGGGCGGGGACCGAGGGGAACGCGAGCCAGAATCACACGTGCCGGGCGCAGAACCGGGGAAGCGTGTCACAGGGACTGGATCGCGTACGGCAGTTGGCGAGACAGCATAAGAAGATGCGTTTCACGACGTTGCTGCACCACGTCACAGTCGAGCGGTTGAGTGCTGCATTCTATGCGCTCAAACGTAAGGCGGCGCCGGGAGTTGACGGCATGACGTGGCAAAGCTATGAAGCGGGACTGGAGAGCAATCTCCGGGACCTGCACAAGCGGGTTCACACAGGGAGCTACCGTGCCCAGCCAGTGTTGCGCCGTTATATACCCAAGGGCGACGGAGGTCTCAGGCCGTTGGGTATAGCTGCACTGGAAGACAAGCTTGTGCAGAGCGTAATGGTTGATGTTCTGAACGCCATTTATGAGGGAGACTTTCTGGGCTTCTCGTACGGATTTCGTCCGGGTCGTAGCCAGCATGATGCGCTCGACGCATTGGCTGCCGCGATTCAGTGGCGACCGGTGAACTGGATTCTGGACGCCGACATTCGAAGCTTTTTCGACACCGTCAACAGGCAATGGTTGATCCGTTTCGTGAAGCATCGGGTGGCGGACCCGAGGGTCATTCGCCTGATCGGCAAATGGCTCGATGCTGGGGTGCTGGACAATGGCCGGCTAACGTCGGTACAGGCCGTAGAGAGCGTCAAGCAGCGTGGCCGGTCATCGACAACTATTTTGGCCGGTCAACGGGGTAGTTGTCGTCGGTTATCAGGTCATATTTGACGTTGCTCCTTCGTAGTTGTCGTTGCGTGATCGCATAGTTGACGCTCACCGCTACTGTGTAGCGTTGCCATCGTCAGGCAACTGGCCGCTAAACGGGTTGGCCGGGTTGTCGGCGTGTAATTGACGCCGCCGTGCGTTCTGTTTGTCGCCGGCCTTGCGGCGGCGGTAGCTTTGGACGTTGAGCTCGAAGATCGTCGAATGATGCACAAGCCGGTCGATGGCGGCGACCGTCATGCCGGGGTCGGGGAACACGTCATTCCAGCCCGAGAACGGTTGATTGGCCGTTATCAGAAGACTTTTACGCTCATACCTCTCGGCAATCAGTTCGAACAGCACGCTGGTCTCGGCCTGATCCTTGCGGGCATACGACAGGTCGTCTAGCGCGATGAGGTCGAAGCGGTCGAGCTTGGCCAGTGCTGAAGGTAACTGCAGGCTCTGGCGTGCCGCCTGCAGTTTCTGGACGAGCTCGCTGGTGCGCGTGAACAGCACGCGGTAGCCGGCATCGATCAGGGCGTGTCCGATGGCCGAACCCAGATGACTTTTCCCGACTCCAGGTGGGCCGAACAGGAGGACCGTGGCGCCTTTCTCCAGCCATGACTCGCCGGTGGCCAGCGCCGTCACATGAGCCTTCGAGACCATTGGCACAGCGCTGAAGTCGAAGGTGGCGAGCGTCTTGGTCGGATCCAGATGCGACTCGGTCCGATGCCGCTCGATGCGTCGTTTGGCACGCTCAGCCAGTTCGTGCTCAAGCAGTGCGCCAAGCAGTCGCGTGGCCTGCCAGCCTTCCTTGTCCGAACGCTCGGCGAACTCGGGCCACAACCTGCCGATCGTTGGCAAACGCAGCTCGTTGAGCATCAGGGCCAAGCGGCCACCATCATGTGCGGGCGCGTTCATGCTGCCACCTCCTCGAGCAGTTCGTCATAGACGGCAACGGGCGGCATCTGGACCTCCACTTCCGGACACGCGGCCTCACGGGGAGCGTACTGCTCACGCAGCGCCTTGAGATCGGGCAGCTTGCCGGCTTCCAGCAACACGTCAAGCTGTCCGGCCAGTGCGGCCTCCACGCCGTGCAGGCCGGCGAGTTCAAGCAGGCCAACCATCGTCTTGCATGCTTCGCGTTGCGACAGGCGGGCATCGAGTTGTTCCCAGGTCCGGCGGTAGGCCTCGCGCGGGAACAGTGCATCACGAAACGCGAGCCCCTTGAATGCCTGCGGTTTGCGCTTCAGGGAGCCAATGAAGTGGCGGTAGTCAAGCGCGTGACGGTTGTCGTGCGCACGGGAGCCCCGTGCGGTGCTGTGCACCAGCACGCCGGACAGGTAACAGTCGAGCCGGTCGCCGTAGACGCGCACCTTCAGCCGGTGGCCAATCAGGCGCGACGGCGCACTGTAGAGGATGCCCCGCACCGTGAACGTGCTGCAACGGGTCACAGGAGCCTCCTCCTCGACGAAGTCGGTGGTACGGTACTCCGGCAGATCCTGAAGCTGCTGGCGCTCGATACGGAACGCAGCGGCATTGCGCCGGTTTCGACGCATCACCTGCTCGCGGATGAATTCATCGTAGGCGGCACGATCAGCGAAGTCGCGATGGCCACGCAGCATCAAGGCCTGATCGACCGCGTCCTTCAGATACCGGTGCGAGGATTCGACACTCCCGTTCTCGTGGTTATGGCCTCGAGGCCATAATGCAGAGGTTTTTTTGGTTAGCGATCGCGGCCGCAGACGCCTGAACAGGCTAAGCGAGGCCAATCCGAGATCGGTAATCAAAAAAACGTTTGTGCTAAACCGCTCCACGGGCGGTGGCGGCTATGGGCATTGAATGAACGACTCGGTGGTTCGCGATGCTCGGGGCGTGACTATCGCGCCGAGGTTCAGGGCGAGCGAGTGCGGGATGCACAGTGAGCGCGGCAGCAATGCGAGCTTCAGTGGGCGGGTAAGCCGAAGTTTCGGAGCATTGTGCTGCGAGAGCATACCGAAGACACGAGTTCGGGCACGCAGGCCTGATCGGGCAAGGCGGGCGTGTTGGGCAAAAGTGTCGATATCGGCTAGTGCACATGGGCGGGAGCAGGTGGAGCCCGCGGAAGGATGCCGGGCACGCCGCCTTCGATGCGGACCATGTGGCCCTTGCCGCACACGGGGCAGTCACGCAATGACCTGCCGGTGAGCCGCTGGTAACGGTCGCGGTAATCTCCTCCGTTGGCGGGTGATTCGGCGGCGGGCGGCTCGACGCCAAGCAGGTGCCGGCAGATGGCCAGGCGCTGCGCCCGGTGGCAGTTGGCGAGCCAGCCGTAGCTGCGAATGCGCTTGAAGCCGTCGGGCAGCACGTGCAGCAGGAAGCGGCGGATGAACTCGTCAGCCGTGAGCGTCATGGTCCTGTGCCGGGCCTCGTGCCGGTAGTCCTTCCAGCGGAACTGCACGCCGTTTCCGTCGAAACCCAGCAGCCGGTTATTGGAGATGGCGACGCGATGGGTATAGCGCCCCAGGTAATCGAGCACATGTTCGGCACCGCCAAAGGGTGGCTTGGCGTAGACGACCCACTCAGACCTGGCAGCGGGCGCAAGCCAGGCAGCGAATTCCCTGGCATCCCTCAGGAATTCGAGCTGGCCGTGCAGGCGAAGCATGCCAGCGTCAAAAGCGCGGCGCAGCTGCTCGAGGAACAGTCGGCGAAAGAGTCGTGAGAGCACCCGCACGGGCAGGAAGAATCCGGGGCGGCAAGTGATCCAGCGTTCACCGTCCGGGGAGATGCCACCACCGGGCACGACACAATGCACGTGCGGGTGGTGCAGCAGATTCTGCCCCCACGTGTGCAGGATCGTGATGAAGCCGATCTCGGCGCCCAGGTGCTTCGGATCGGCAGCGATCGTGCGAAGCGTCTCGGCGCTGGCGCGAAACAGCATGTCGTAGAGCACGCGTTTGTTCTGGTACGCGAGAGTCGCGATGGGTTCGGGAAGCGTGAAGACGACATGGAAGTACTCGGTCTCGGGAAGCAGCTCGGCCTGCCGGCGTTCAAGCCATTGCCCACGGGCGAGCGACTGGCACTTTGGGCAATGTCTATTGCGGCAAGAGTCGTAGGCGATGCGCTGATGGCCGCACGCGTCGCACCGCTCGACATGCCCGCCGAGCGCGGCGGTACGACAAAGCTCGATGGCGCTCATCACGCGCCGCTGGACACGAGTGAGCCCCTCGGCGTGGGTCTGCCGATACTGCGGACCACAGCGGCGAAGGATGTCCGCCACCTCGAGCGCCGGGCGCATCGCCGGCTTCAGAAGTACTCGGGCGCAGGTGGCGGCGATGGAATCGGCGCGGCGTGCGGCAGCAGATCGAAGGGACTCGCTGTCGCACATACGGTGCTGGTCGCGATTCTCAAGTAGCGCGAAGTAGTCGCGAGGGACCTATGGCCCATGAGCAGCTGGATCCTGCGCACATCGGTACCGGCTTCGAGCAGATGGGTCGCGAATGCATGCCTCAGGGAATGCGGTGTTATCGGCTTCCGGATGCCACATCGTTGGCGAGCGAGAGCGCAGATTCGCGAGACGGCGCCCCGAGTGATGGGGTGTCCAGGAATATCACCGGGAAACAGCCAGCCGCGGGGGTGAGCGTCTTGCCAGTACGTTCTGAGGATCTCGAGCAGACGCGGCGAGAGCATTACGTAGCGATCCTTGCGGTTCTTGCCCTGGTTCACACGGATGACCATGCGCTTGCTGTCGATGTCCGTGACCTTCAGGTGGACGACTTCCGACACGCGCAGGCCGGCGGCGTAGGCAACCATCAGGATGGTCCGATGCTTCAGGCTGGGGATCGAGTCGAAGAAGGTGGTGATCTCCTCCAGGCTGAGGACAACCGGCAGGCGGACTGGCTTCCTGGGCAATGGGAAATCCTCGTCACTCCAGTTACGTTTGAGCGTCACGCGATAGAGAAAGCGCAGTGCACCGATCGCCGGGCTGAGACTGGCGGGTGCCAGCTTGCGCTCTTCGCGGAGATAGATGAGCCAGGCCCGGATCTCCTCGGGACCCAGCAGTTCGGGCGAACGGCGGAAATGTCGGGCGAAACTGGATACCTGAATCAGATAGGACTTCTGGGTATTCTCTGCAAGGTTGCGGATCTGCATGTCATGCAGCATGCGTTGGCGCAGTGGCGTCATGGCGAGCCTCCTGGAAGCAGTGGATGGAATGCCCGACCGGGCCTTCACATACTGCTCCTGGCGGTACAGGTCACCGCTTCGCCGGGGTTCAGCGCCAGACAACCCTCTTCATGAAACGTCAGCCATAGCCCTGCGCCCACCTCCCACTACCGCTTCAGCGGTTTAGTACATCCACGAGTATGGTGCGGTAAAAAATATGTCACAGTGGTTCTCAACAACCCCCATCGTCTATCGCGTTGACGTTTCCATGACGACATAGTTTTCAGGCTGATACTGATATTCCACTGATCAATGATGGGGGAATATCATGTTCGAGACTCTCTTTACGCGTCCGCATGTTCTTGCTGCCCACAATCTCGCGCCCTGCGTGGAATCCAGGAAGCGCTTCCTCGTACATTGTCAGGAACAGGGTTATCCGCTCAGGTCGATTCGGAAGATCGCGTGGATCCTGCTGGTTTTTTCACAGAGCATTGATCTGTCCCGCCCGCGGTTAATAACGCACGAGGAAATCGCGTTTGCGGTTGACCATCGGATTCGACTTCTCCGAAGTGAGCGCACGAACGAGTCCCGCAGCTCGCGGCTTCTGTTCATCCATACCGCCACGGCCTGGCTGCGTTTTCTGGGGCGTCTGGAGGAACGGCATCCTATAGAAGAACCATTTGTTCGCTATGTCGAGCACTACGTCGATTTCATGCGCGACCAGCGAGGACTTTCCTCTGCCACGATTTCAACCTGTCGTGATGAGATCGGCCATTTTCTGGCAATGGTCTGTCGCCCTGACAAGGCACTCGATGCTCTCACCATCCACGATGTCGACACCTACCTCGCCTATCAAGGCAACCGCGGCTGGAGCAGAGTCTCATTGCACGCGCTTGCGAGCACGCTGCGCAATTTCTTCCGGTACGCAGAAGGACAAGGGTGGGCTACCAACGTTGCGTCGGGCATTGAGGCACCTGTGGTGTATAGAGAGGAGGGGTTGCCGCTCGGGCTGAACTGGGATGACGTGCAAAGGTTTGTCGCCAGCTTTGTCGGCGAGAGCACGATCGATCTACGCAACCGTGCGATGATCATGCTGCTGGTTGTTTACGGACTGAGGCGCGGCGAGGTAGTACGGCTCCGTCTGGAGGACATCGACTGGTGCGGCGAGATCCTTCATGTCAATCGTCCGAAGCAACGCTGCACACAGCAATACCCGCTGGTGGCAACCGTTGGAAACGCCATTCTGCGCTACCTGAAGGAAGCGCGTCCACGAAGCGCCCATCGAGAGCTCTTCCTGTCGGTCGAGGCGCCGATCCGACCGCTGTCACCCGGACGCGTAAGCGGCATTGTCCGCTCGCGTCTCACGACGCTGGGCATCGATATTCCGCGGCGTGGCGCACATTGCCTGAGGCACGCCAACGCCCGGCACTTACTCGACGCGGGTTTTGCGCTGAAGGAGATCGGTGATCACCTCGGCCATCGCAGCGCTTCGTCGACGAGAATCTATGCGAAGGTCGACCTGACCGGACTGCGGTGTGTAGCCGGAATCGATCTGGGGAGTCTGCTATGAAGCTCTCCGAACTCGTCGCCCAATACGTGAGCCACAAACGGGCGTTGGGCATGCGCTTCAATTCCGAGGCGGCCACGCTTGCCTCATTCTGCCACCGGGTTGATGGCAACATTGATGTGGAATCGGTCACGGTCGGACAGGTACAGGACTTTCTGACAGGCAACAGGCCGCTGACTAACCATTGGCGGAAGAGAAGGTCTGTACTTGACTGCCTGTTTCGTTTTGCTCTCTCGCGTGGATATGTCCAGGCTTCGCCGCTTCCTCGCTACAGTCCGAGATTGCCGCCACCGCTGACACCCTATATTTATTCGCAGCAGGAATTAAAGCGCCTGCTCGACGTGGCGTCGGCGGCATGCAGTCCACGCGGTCTGCTGGATGCATATGTTTTGCGTGCACTCATTCTCATTCTGTACGGCGGTTGCCTCCGCCATGGCGAAGCCTTGCGGCTAACCATGCAGGACGTCGATCTCGACGAAGCCGTCCTGCACGTGCGCGAGAGCAAATTCTATAGATCCAGGCTGGTTCCGCTAGGCGTAGATCTGAATAGAGCGATGCAAACTTATGCCCGGCAACGCAACCAGAGATTTGGGCAGGCACCGGATGCGCCGTTCTTCTGCTTACGCGATGGTCGCCCCCTGAGCCAGAAAGCTGTGCGCAAGGCCTTTCAGCGACAGCGTACTCTGGCAAATATCCAACGCGAAGGCGGTGCGTCCTGCCAGCCGAGGCTGCATGATTTGCGACACTCAGGCGCAGTGCACCGGCTAATCGCCTGGTATCGCTGCGGCGCGGATTTGCAACTGTTGTTGCCGCAGCTCGCGACCTATCTCGGCCACATCGATCTCGCGGGCACCCAACGCTACCTTACCCTGACGCCCGAGTTGCTGAATGCAGCGAGCACGCGCTTTGAAACATACGTCCTTGAGGTGCAACATGAATAACTCATCCCTGCTGGGTCCGTGGATCCGACGTTTCCTGATTGAGTATCTGGTGGGCGAACGTAACCTTGCCGTCAATACGCAAAGAAGTTACCGCGACATGCTCATGCTGTTGCTTCCGTATTTAGCCGCCAAAGGTCGACAAGCGGATCGATCGCCTGACCGTTGATGATCTCTCCGCGCAAATGGTCCGTCTGTTCCTGACGCACATGGAAGAACAACGCCACTGTACGGTCAGCACACGAAATCAGCGGCTTGGCGGCATCCATGCGCTGGCTCGTTTCATCGGCGAACATGCGCCTGAATACGTCGACTGGTGGGCACAGATTCATCTGATTCCTGTCAAGAGAACCAGTCGGCCGGAGATCAGCTACCTTAGCAGGCAGGAAATGGACGCCCTGCTCGCTGCCTCTGACGTCAATACAGCGCAGGGGCAGCGCGAACATGCGTTACTGCTCTTCATGTTTAACTCAGGAGCGCGTGCAAGCGAAGCTGCGCAGCTCAAGATTGGCGACGTTGACTGGCACACGTGCTCGGTCAGCATCGTCGGCAAGGGGAACAGACATCGCCGCTGCCCGCTCTGGAAATCCACACTCGATGCGTTGCGCTCAGAGTCCGAGGGGAGGGCCGCAGACGCGCCGGTGTTCCTCAATCGATTCCACCAGACGATGACGCGCTCCGGCATTCATGCATTGGTCAAGCGCTGCGCTATCCGTGCTGCAGCCAACGCGCCGTCGCTTGCCGGCAAGAATGTGCACCCACATGTGATTCGGCATACGACCGCCTCGCTACTACTCCAGGCCGGTGTCGACATCAATACGATACGCGGCTGGCTTGGGCACGTTTCGTTGGAGACGACCAATATCTACGCCGAGATCAATCTGGAAACAAAGGCGCGGGCGCTAGCGACATGCGAAGTGGAAGGCGGTGCCGAAGGACAAAAGCAATGGCGGGATCAGCCCGACCTGATGACCTTCCTCCGCACCTTGTAACCGAATAATATGTGCTGTTCGCTTTCCACAAAGGTACCGCCTTGGCCTAGTTCGTTATCGAGCAGCACATATTTTTTACCGCACCATACTCGTGGCCCAGACCGCGATTGTTACGCGTGCCCTGCATCTCGTAGTGATCGAGCAGCGCCTTGTAACGGGTCGTGAAGTCCTCCTTCTCGCTCAGGTTCTTGAAGGCGGCTGACAGGCTGTCGGTGCGATGCTCGCGCGGGCAACCTCCCGCCTGCCATAGAGCGTTCTGCAAACCGTTGGCGAGGGCTTCGAAGCTCTCACCACCCTCAACGACGCAGGCGTACTCCCAGCGCGAGAACGCCAGCACGAAGTGATACAGCCGGTGCTCGAAGGGCGCGCCGCCAATCGTCACGCACAGCTTGCTCATATCGGTGAAGTCAGACAACCCGCGCACGCCGGGTTGATGCTCCTGGGGGAAGAAGATCTCCTGGCTGGGACCTTCGAGCGCACGCCATTGAGAAATGCGTCGTTCCAGCGTGCGACGCATGCTGTCGGGATAGCAGCCCGGGTGATCATCCTGCAGCTTGCGCAGGATCGTGATGCCCATCAGATGAGGGGCGTTGCGTAGTAACGGCACGACCTCGCTGTCCCAGACATCGACGAATGGATCGGGACGCGTACGCCAGGAGCGCCGCGGCTTCTGGGATGGCAACGTCGCGTCACGCTCGATGCGGCGTGCGCTGCGCACGCTTATTCCTGCCTTGGCGGCCGCGACTTCCTGCGGATGGTGTTTGCGCTTGTTCATGTAGAGGCGAACCTGTTGGTCGGTGATGCGGGTTCCAGACATGTGCTGACCGCTTCTTCTTTAAGAATCGATCAGCCATCCTATTTCCCCGCCGACGCGGCGCCGCCGGTGGTTCGTCGCCTCCGGCGGCTACGCCGCCTCCGACTCCTCACCACCGGCCAAAACCAACGTCAACGACCGGCCAAGCTAATTGTCGCCGCCCAAGGCCGGTACGCCACAGGGTTCGGTGATCTCCCCACTACTCGCCAATATCTATCTTCACTATGTCTTTGATTTGTGGATAGAGCGATGGCGGCGTCAGCGGGCCCGTGGCGCGGTGGTTGTGTCGCGGTATGCGAACGATACGGTGGTGGGCTTCCAGTACGAAGCAGATGCGTTGCTGCTGATGAAGGACCTGCGGCAACGCATGGCGGAATTCGACCTCACGCTGCACCCGGAGAAGACCCGTCTGCTGGAGTTTGGTCGGTATGCCGCCGAGCGGCGAAGGCGCAAGGGCATGGGGAAGCCGGAGACGTTTACTTATCTGGGTTTTACCCACATAAGTGGGACGTCACTCAACGGCAGTTTCCAGCTCAAACGCAAGAGCCGCAAGGACCGGCTGCGCGCGAAGCTCAAGCAGGTCAAGGAACAAATGCGCCTGCGTATGCACGAGCCGATCGCCTCACAAGGGCGATGGCTGGCGCAGATCGTTCGGGGCTACTTTGCGTACCATGCCGTTCCGACCAATATCCGGTCGCTGCGTGCGTTCAGGCACGGCATTATGAACATCTGGCGGCGGACGCTTCGGCGTCGCAGTCAGAAGGACACGATGACGTGGCAGCGTATTCAGCGGCTGGCAGACGAGTGGTTGCCTCAACCGCAGATTCTTCATGCCTGGCCAGATCGCCGATTTGCCGTCAATCACCCGAGGTGGGAGCCGAATGCCTGAATTGGGCACGTTCGGATCTATGCGGGGGGTGTCGGGTAACTGGCATTCCTACCGCAATCAAGTCTTCACCGGCGAAACGTTTTTACAGACCGAACCGCCGATCGATCCGTCGAGCCTGACGCGCTGGCGCAAGCGCCTATCGGCGCGAAGTTGAGTTTGCCGGCGATCAGGAACAGCACTGTGCGCATGGTTTCGAGGTTTGCGTAGCCGCGAGCGCGTCGCTTGGCGGCCTGAAACAGGCCGTTGAGTGCTTCCAGAAAGCCGTTGGTCTGGCGCGTCTGGGTCCATGCGACGATGCCGTCGAAGTGTTTTCGGATCATGCGGGCGACCTCCTTCATGGGTTCAACCTTGGATCGCATCACGTTGGTACACCACTGCTCGAGCATC
>NZ_JAMBPS010000104.1:0-12024 GCF_024206515.1 Paraburkholderia sp. CNPSo 3281
GACCAGGCGTTCCCGTCTAACCGTCTGCTCGCCTCGGCCACGCTCGACCGGCTGCGCCACAACGCTTATTGCCTCGTGCTCGACGGTCACTCCTATCGAAGCCCGCGGCACCTTCCGGAGCATCACTTGAACCTTGCAAACGCGACTTAAACGGCCCATTCTTAAACCACAAAGATGCTCGTTTCTACCCACTTCTGCTGGCGCCTATATGCCGGAAATACCCGGCTCCTTTATGCCGGAAGGTGACACTAGCACGCGCACGCGCCGAAGGAAAGAAGCTGGGGCGGCACGATGCGCTCACCGACACACAGAAAGCAGAAATCCGCGCTCGGCTCGCCAAGGGCGAAACAGCGCGTGGCGTCGCAAAAGACTATGGTGTATCGCATCCAACTATCTTGAAGGTTGCTGCACCGCGCTAGTTAGTTACCGCCGAAAGAAGGTAGCGGACGGCGGCGCACTGCCGAAGTGCTGCCGACCTCAATTTTTCAATCTCCCAAAATCCCCGGCCGCAAAACGAACGTTTACATCGACCTCGTACCAGTTGACACTGGCCTGACCAGCTCGAAAAGGGCTGAAAACGGAGAGGGAGGACCTCTCTCCGCCAGAAATGGTGAAAAAACCAGAAAAATTAACGACTTGCGTGGTTTTTCCCGACCGAAAAATCAACTATCAAATATCGGCCAGAGTGCGTTTTGCTCGCTTGTCTGAATGTCGGCGTCGAGGGGCTGCGCACGCGGCCACGGGGCTGCGGACGGGCGGACGCGAGCTTGCGCTCGTTTCCCCGCGCGCATCGCCCAGGCGCGAAGATATGGACGTCAATGCGGCTGCTTACTCCTATCGGCTTGTTCACGAAGCGGCCGTCACGCTGATTGCGAATCGCAGTTAGCGAAAGCGAGGAAGCTGTTTTGTTGGTAAAAAAGTGGTCAAGCCGCTACTTGCTCCGAGATGATCCGTTGTGCATAACGTTCGCTCGTTTTCGGTCCGGTCAGCTTGATGTTCATCGATCGGCCTCAAGCACCGAGACCAAATTGCCGTTAACACGCCATGAACCCTTACTCTCGAGAGGATGCGTGATGCGTGATATCTACAAAGTTGCCGTGGTACTTTTCATCGGTGGGGCAATAAACAGTGCACACGCAGAGTCGTCGCCCACAGCTGGCGCACAATGCGATAAATGGGGCGAACAAACGTCTATCGTTACCTCGCCCATGTTGATTTGCTCCCACGGAGTTTGGAGAGAGCAATCCACGCTCAAACAATATGCTACGGTCTTCGTTATCCGCTACGCAAATGGCAATGTAACGCAGCCAATCCCGCAACTTGCTCTATCCGGAACGCCGTCTTTCGGCCAGCAGATCACCCGGCAAGGCAATGCACAATTTGGTTATGGCGCGAAGTTGGCTGTGACCGAAATTGGAACAGATGGAACGAAGGCCAGAGTCGAGGGAGTGCTCGATCATTGGGCCGGTGCACAACCCATCACGACACAAATCGACACAGAGGTCGAACTGAATAAGGATCGGCTGGTTGCGACCGAACCGGATGGCACGACCTACACGCTGATCGTCCAGCAGTTGCAAAACTAGCGCAGTTGCAGGGCGGGGCTTTGTCGAGGCACTTTTTCAGAGCATCCGGTAGTCTTGAACTCACCGTAGCGCGAAAATTCGCGCTACGCAGCCACACAAGGGGGGCGACGTGCCCCGCAAATACAAGGTCTGCGGAGCATTCCCCTCATGTCACCGTCGAGGCGTCCGCGAAGCCGTCAGATGCCGCATATCGCCCCACTACATCTTTACGGCTTCAATGCCGGATCGCAGTCCTGCTCGCTATTTCTTTGCCCCGGTCTTTTGCTGACCGATAGGCCCATGAGGCGCCACGGGGGGGACTGACGAGCCGCACCTGCCCGGCAACTGTCATTAGCTAGCCCGGCCTGAATAATTCGTTTTGCGCGGCGCTAGCCCTCATGTCTTGAGGGCGACAGATGAACCCTCCACTTAGCTGAACGCCTCAAGTGCTTTTATTATCTCGCAGAATTTTGAGATAAGACCGGTCGGCGTCCCGTTGCTTCCACGTCTCGGCAATGTGATTGCTCAGCGCCGGGATGTCCGTTTCGAGAGTGGAAGGCCACATAGACGGGTTGTAGTCATATACACGCAGCATGTGATCGATATCAAAGATAGGCGCAGTCCCTTTTGCGCGAATGAGACATACAGGTTTATCGAACGCGATGCGCATGCCAAGTTCAAAAAGGACGTTCGGATTGTGTTCTGTCAAGTCAACTATCACCAAATCTGCAGAATCCAGATCGTTAACGATGGTCGATTGGATGACTTCGCTACCTGCTTTCTTTGCCGTGCGGGCGTTGAAATTCGCTTTTACAGCCGCAGGTGTAATTAGGTGCTTCAGCACTTCATCGAAATAACCTTTCGGGTAGTTCGAGGTTTTCTCAGAAAAGGGCATTGCAACGAATGCTACCAGTGTGCCTGAGTCCGACGACTCACCGAGAATAATCGAATCACTCTGTCCCGCAGGGCTGGACATCTTGCTGCTACCTTGCGCAGTCGTCGGTAGCTCACCTGTCTTTTCTTTCAGGTAGGCGATATTTTTTTGAAACAAATCATAAAAATCGTCCTGAAAACGCTCTTCAACACCGAATTCAGTCTTGAGCGTGTTCTTCAGATATTGAATGTCCGGAAGGTTCTTTCCTTGGTAATAGTCGTACACCTTGGAGAACAATGCGACATTTCGGAATGCGGTAGTCAACGCCTCAGAGAATTCCGCAGGGCTCTTCGGGTAAACAACTTTACGCCCCAAATCGGTCAGCTCGATCTTCGCAGTATCACGCGTTCCGATCGTAATTCCGTAGTCTCGCGACGCCGCGGTCAGGTAGTAAAAGTTAGTACTGGCACCCATCTTCAGCGCGGCCGCAACTTCTTTAGGCGACCACGGGTTGCCTGCGTTGTACTCACGGATGACCGAGGCCAAGTCACAGCAGTCTTTCAGACCGTATACGGGAAACGTCCGTTTCGATACCGCTCCGCGAAATCTTCCTCCGGCTGCAGATGAGGGCTTGCCTTTGGCCGCCTTCTTCGGAGTAGCTTTCTTTGCAGCAGCGTTTTTGGCTGCAGCCTTTTTTACACCGCCTGCTTTCTTGCTCTCGTGCTTGAGATGCGCATCGGTAGTGGTGGTTGCATTCTCTGGCGATTCAGATGCTGCGGCCGCGCCCACCTTTTTCGCCGCCAACACATTATTTTCGGAAACGTCCTTGTCCTCTTCTTTCATATCGTTACCCCGTTGGCTTCCGTAAGTGCTGACAGGCCAGAATCAACCATACGAAAAGGTATGGTAATAGTTGCGCGCTGTTTCGCATAGGGTACGGACAGGTGGCATACAATTATGCATAACGCAGATAGCGGGCATAAACGCATCCGGTCCTGACATTCAGGTCAGGACGCCTCTCTGACAGCGTCAGCGCACGCGCGTTTGACCGTGGCGGTGTCGACGCCGAACTTCTCCGCAGTCTCCCATATGCTCGCTCCGCTTTCAGCGCGCCATGTAGCGAACGCCGATGCTACGCGCGCAGACGCGTTTATCGTGCGCCCTTCATCCTTCAACCGTCTCTGGTGAATACGACAGTGTGAAAGGAACGCAGGCGGACCCGCACGCCAAAATTAAGAAGCTCGTCGGATGTACTGCATGTCTTGCAGAAACTCCGATCCGGGTTCAATGCCTGTAATCAGCAATTGGTCTCGTGCCCGCGTGCATGCCACATAGAGCAAGTTCCGCTCCGTGTTATACACCTCTTCTAGATCAGCTTTGTCAGCCACGGATTCGACGCGCTCTTGCAACGGCAAAACTTCATCGTCGCAGGCCATTACCGCGACAACCCGGAATTCCAGTCCCTTGGCCAAGTGCATCGTACCGATGTTCAATAGGTCGGGCGCTGCCCCGGGCATCGCAGTGATCGCTGCCAACCTGTCATCAAGTACCGCATACCCCAAAGCGGCACGATTGGCAGCTGCTTGCGCCCTCCCGATTTCAGCATCGGAGCGGACGAAAAGGCCGATATCACGCGCCGGCGTGCCTTCTGCGACCCGCGCCCGCAACCAGTCTGCTACGGCATGAATCTCTTGTTCTTCGTCGCCGAAAAGACCGATTGCTGGCTTCGGCCCATTGAACACCGAGACCGTGCCACACCGATCCTCCGTGTTGCCGTCCACATCCGACACTTCCGGGCCCAGTAGACGATCGGCTTGGACGCGAATCTGATGCGAGGTGCGGTAGTTGACGTGCAACGTGCGAGAGCGTCCGCGCACGTCCACGCCCAGTGATTTCCAAGAGAAGGGCGGCTGGAAGATGCGTTGTCCCAAGTCGCCTGCGAAGAACAAACCGTTGGGAGTGGTGCCCGCCAGCGCCGTCAGAAAGCGTAACTGCGACACGCTGATGTCCTGCGCTTCGTCGACCACTACGTGGTCAAAGACTGGGGTCTGGCCAACTGCCGACCGCTGTAGTTGTGCTTGTGCAAGCTGCGTGAACAGTCGTGCCCAAGTTGTTAGCCGCCGTCTCGCCAGCTTGGCATGTAGAACTTCGAACACCTGCCACAGTGCAAAACGTTGTGCCTCCGACAACCGGATTTTTCGGCCCAAACGCTTTATGTCACGGTAGTCGTCCCAATTGTCAAGCTGCCAGGCATCGACCATTTCCTCCCATTCGTTGAACAGAAATGAGAAGCTGAACTTCAAGCTTCCCAAATTTGGCGCGCACTCGGCCCATGAGGTCTGCATCAGTGCACGTAGTTCTTCACGCGAGGCGACCTGCACTTGGCCGCACTGCGCCTGGTACAGTCGCCGACCGATGAAGTTCAGCGACAGCACTTCTAGCCGCTCCGCCAGCCGCGGCTGGTTGCTGATTAAGCGCCGAAGCTTATCGTGCAGCGCGTATGCAAGCGTGTCCGAGAACGTGGTCAGCAGGACGCGGCTATCCGGATGATTGCGCGCCAGAAACACAGCCCGGTGCAAGGCGACGATGGTCTTTCCCGTGCCTGCAGAGCCCGCAATGCGGGCCGGTCCGGAATAGTCCCGCTCCACCAATTGCAGCTGGGCAGGGTGTAAGAAGATCGTCCACTTGTCCCAAGGAAATTCGAGGGCGCGCTCCAGCTCTTCCACATCACGCATCACGCGGAATCGACGCTGCGCGTCGGGGTGCGCGAAAGGATCGGCGTCCGCGGGAGCGGCCATTGCGAACGCGGGGCTACCACCTGTTGCTAGTTCAAGCAAAGCCTCAACCGCTTCAGCAGGCAGGTGATCCGCCAGAGACAGCAAGGCGTCCTCGTCTGCAGCGCGTACATCGGCCAACCACTCAGCCGGCACGCCATAGGCCGACAAATCGTCGTCAGAACAGTGCGCGAACAAGGCCGGCTTTGTGGGGAGAAATGCCGACGACAACGGCACCTTCTGCGCCGAAGGTACGACTATGTCTTCGACCCGTTCACGAATCTCCACCCACTGCGCGGCACCGGTTGTTGGGTGCACCTCCAGTTTGCGGCGTTCGGCCCAGCGATAGGCCTGATCGTGGTGCGCTACATAGCAGAGCAAAAAACTCGACGCCGTGCGATGCACAATCAACCGCAGATCACGACTCATCCGCGCCGACCAGAAATGCTTGTCTTTTGATTGCTCAATCTTGTGCAGCTGCATGCCGGGGTTTACCGGATTCATTTGCAGATCGAAAGCCGCCGTCTTGACGAGCTTCTGCTCCTCGCCGGTCAGTCGGGCGAGGCTGTCGGTAAAAGTGTCGGCGATGCGAAAGTCCATGCGAGTGGGCTCCTGTTGATCAGACGATCGGCCAAATCTTCACAGCGTCCTTCGCAAAAGCGATCAGCCGAACGTATTCCAGCAGGTCGCCAAACCTTTCTTGCCAGAAAGGCGACGCTGGGACTCCGGAATGACGTCCGGCTCGCGTTATCCATGGTGCAATCGTCGGATTGACGAACATGAACTAATCCCTGGCCTTCTTATTCTCCAATCCGGAATACTTTCATCACTTCATCCCCTAGGTGATTGATCACCTTCACAGCAATACGCCCCGATTTCGGCTTGTCAAACGGTCGCGAGGTGTCGCTGTTGAGCGTAGCCCAAGCGTCGAGGTCGATCTCCGCTTTGAGGGTGGTCCTGAGGGATTTGTAGGGGTCGTTTGCGCCCAAGAAGTAGGCGTGGCGGACGAAGAAGCTTTCCTCGTTATAGTCGGTGTCGATGAACCAGCATGCAATGCCTTCTGCCCCATCGCTGCGCACCTCGCCAGTGTTGGGGTGGAACACGTCCACGCCGTTCACCTTCGCGCGCACCTGGTCCTCGCCACCGAACGGGCCTGCATCGAGGATGTCGATGTCGGGCTCGCCAAAAATCACGAACAGGTTCCCCTTGCCGGTGTTCTTCAGATCCTCGGCCATGTGCAAGTCGGCGTTCATGCGCGCCTTAAGAACGGGGATGCGACCAAGCTTTTCGAACTCACTAGAATGTGCGTCGTAGTTGAAGGCGCAGGCGATCAGCACGTCGAAGCCGGCATCGCCCGCTTCACGCGCAGCGGCGACCAAGTCGGGGCGGGCCACAGTGCCGAACTCAGGGCCAATAAAGATTGCCGCACGCTTCTCGACCTGCCCTTCTGCATAGCGGCCCTCGGCGCAAACCAGATCTCCAGGCCAAGGAGTGAGCAAGGTAAAACCGATCTTGTCCTGCTTGTGTGCCTGCTGCACGCCGGCCGTTTTGAGGTTCTCCAGAATAATCTGGACGAAGTTACGTTCGGCGTTGTACTCCGCCTGTCGCTCGGCGACTTGCACGCTCGCCGGGTCGATCAGTTCGTCATCCGCGCCCACAGCCAACACGCGATGGGGCGAGAGGCTTTCCACCGTAAAGGGGCCGGCCACGCGCACCTTCTTCCTGTCGTAGTAAGGCTTGTCGTAAAGGTACTCAGACTCCGCCTTAGCTGCAATAGAAGCGTCGATCTCCTTCTGGCGAGCAACGCGCTGCTGCCACCACTGCGCGTGCAGGCGCCTCGCCTTTTCTGGCCACTTATCATCAGCCTCCCGCGGAATATTCCATTCCTCCCATGCCTCACCGATTGCCTTGTTGAGCGCCGTCCGCAAGGGTTCCAGCACCTGCTGGTACTGCTCCCAAATCACGTCTATCTCAGCATTGTTAGCGATGGACCTTAGTGTGATGTGTGGCACGCGCTCATAGACGAAACCTTGGCGCACGTCGCCATGCACGGGCGCAGTGGAGGGCACACTGCGTGTGATCTCGGCTTCCTTCAACTGGCCTTCGCGGCTGTCGGCCAGCAGGTAATAGGCGTAACGCGCGCCCATGATGCGGGCGCGTGCGAGCGCGAGTGCGACACGCGAAGTGTCGATGGTGATCCAGCGGCGGCCCCATTGCTCAGCGACGTATGCAGTGGTGCCGGAACCGCAGGTGGGGTCGAGGACGAGATCTCCGGGGTCGGTGGTCATCAATACGCATCGCTGAATGAACTTTTCAGCGGTTTCCACAACATATCGCTTTGATTGAGCTGCGGGCTTATCCGTCCACACGTTCTCGTATTGAGAATAGGGAAAGTCCCTGTGATACTGCTTGTAGTAAGGGTCTTTGCCAAGTATAAAAAGTCGGTTTGCCTTGGCTACTCGCGCCATACCCTCCGAATTGCTCGACCAGCTCTTTCCGCCGGGCGGTGGAAAATTCCGACCAAACAATGACAGAGGAAACGTGCAACTAGGTGTGAAGCCGGAAGACGTCGCATTTCTCCGGCGATACACTGAGTTCAAAAATTCCTCATTGGAGCGGTCGATAGAGCCTTCAGAAAGATCCAGAGAGTCGCTGAAACGATACTCTTTGTCGCCACTGATATCCCGATCTCTGTAAAGCCCGCGGAACTTGAACTTCGACACATCTTTGGCAAACCAGACAAGGAAGTCGTACACACGAGCCACGCCAACCTGTCCCAATGGGTCCGTTGTCTTGAACGAAATCTGAGCTACTAGGTTTTCTTCCCCAAAGATCTCATCCATCAACGCACGGACACGGTGGAGGTTCTCGTCCCCGATTTGAATAAAGATCGATCCCGACTCGGCCAGCAGATCCCGAGCTACTGTCAGCCGGTCGCGAAGATAGGTCAGATAGGAATGGATGCCATCGCGCCAAGTGTCGCGGAAGGCCTTCACTTGTTCCGGCTCGCGTGTGATGTGCTGAGCGTTGCCGTCTTTCACGTCGCGGCTTGTGGTGCTCCACTGGAAATTGCTGTTAAATTTAATGCCGTAGGGCGGATCGAAGTAGATGCACTGAACTTGGCCGCGCAGGCCCTCGCGCTCAGCCAGCGAAGCCATCACCGACAGGCTGTCGCCGAGGATCATGCGGTTGGCCCAATGGGCGTCGTGCTGGTAGAACTCGGTGCGCGCATTGTCGCTAGGCAGGCCGTTGAAGTCGGCGAACAGGTCCACCTGATCGCCGGACCGGCCCTTGCCGCGCTCCTTGGCTTCGCGCTGCCGCTCGGTTTCGCGCCGCAGATCGTCGATAAGCACCTTCGGGTGCACCTTTTCTTGGATGTACAGCGGCGGAGCCTGCACTATAAGGCTCGACCAGTCCTGTTCGTCCTTGCCGCGCCAGACGAGTTGCGGATCCATGTCGCGATTGCGCCCAGCCTTTTCTTCCTGCAGGCCTTGGCTGCCCGCGCGTTCATATGCCACGGGCTTGGGGCTTTGCTCATCCTTTGCCATGACCGACTGGTATTCGGCCGTGGGGATGTTTTTCCGCGTTGCGCTTTCGTGTTTGAGCGTGTCTACGACGAGGGGTGCTTTGTTACTTTTGGTGGCCATTTCAGGTTCTCGTGCGATGCCAATAGTTCATTCGCCGGCGATGTGCATATTGCAGCCGACGTGACCAACTTCGACCACCGCGCCACTAGAATGGAGGTGCTTTGAAAGAAAGCACCACTTGGATGGGTGATCCATGGTCGCCCCTTGTTGTTGTTCAGGAAGCTCTTCGTCCATTTTTTTGCGGACTTTTTCCATCAAGCCTTCAATATTGCTTTTCTTGACGTAAGCAATCACCAGCCCTCTGCATTCACGGCCCGTGCTGTAGCCAAGGAGCTGCTTTACCCCTTGGAGGTGCCATTCAGGGCCGTCGTAGATCTTCGCCTCGCCCAACTTCGTCCGCGTGAGGTGACCGTCACGAATTTTGATGGTGATGTCCACGTGGCCGTTGGAGTGGAGCTGCTGACTAACGTCGAGGCCGGGGACTTTCAGCGCCAAGGCCAACACCGCCGTCAAGCCGTCTTCCTTCAATAGCGCGAAATTTTTACTGTTGGCCTCAAGTTCTTGCACGGCACGCCCCAAGTGGACGTCAAAGGCCTTTTCAAAGACGGCGTCGTCCTGACTCAACAAATCTAGGTACTCCGGCGCCTTGCGCAGTATCAACTCACCGAGCTCAAACGCCGTACTCTTGGACACCGTCATCCTCGTTCCCCCGCTCTGCCGTTGGCCCGCCATGACACGCTGATCGACGACGCCCAAGCGCGCCAGTCGCTATCGCTCATGGTGCCTGCTTCCCGCCATGCTCGTAGGCGTTCGACGACTTGCTCCAGGACTACGGGCGCACCGTCCGCAGTCCGTTGAAGTCGCATACTAAACTGACCGAATCGATCACCAGTGAGCATGGAAAGCACCGAGAAGACATCCAAGTCGTCTCGGTTCAATGCGCGTGCGGCTTTATCTACATCCACGAGGTCGATAAAGCCGTCTTCTCTCTGCGCAACCAGACTCCAAAGCATTTGTGCCACTGCGGAAACCCAAGGGTTTGCCTTGGCGGCAGGTGCAAGCAATACTTCAGCGCAATTGGCAGCTTGCGTCCATGCTGTGAACTCTCGCTCGGATGCCGACTCGATCATTCGAGCAAATGCTTCGTCAACGCGTTCACGAAAGTCGTCTTGCATTTGCCAAACATCCACGAATTCGGCAAAGGCCCAGCGCCCATGGGTGCCCAGCCGGTTCACGCCGGGGACCCAGTGGGTGAGCATGGTTTCCTTCTTGATCTTCGCGTCTTCGCCACGATAGCCCTTGATCTCGACGACCAGGTTTAGCAAGTCTTCATCGCCGTGGCCGTCATCCACGCGCACAATGAAATCGGGGCGATAGCGATGGGGTTCGCCGTCCTTGCGGTACGGCACCTCCAGCCCAAGGTTGTGGTTTTTCACGTAGGCGCGCACGCGTGGGTGAGCCTCGGCCACGCGGCAGAACTCAGCCTCCCAGTCACTGTCGAGGATGACCCAGTTGATGTGGCAACGTGGCCCGGGCGACTGGCCCTCAATGACTGCGCCAGTGGTATCCCAGCGTTCGGTCTTCGACGTATTAAAGCTCACATGGCGCGTGCTGCCCACCGGGTTGTAGGAGTCGGGGACCGCTTGGATGGGCCGCTGGTCAAGGAAGGCGCGGGTAATGCCGGCATTGATGCGTTCGCAAGCGTCGTCGGCCAGCGTTTTATATTTTAGTTGTGCGGGGTAGGTGCCACCCTTGCAGTCCAAGTAGCCTTCCAGCCATTGACGGGCGATGCGTTTGAGCTGACCGAACAGATGCAGCTGTGGCTGCCCATCAGCGTCGCGAAAGCGAGTCAACAGAAGATGGGAGGTCAACTCATACACCACCTGTGAAGGGCGAACGTCACCTGTGTGAACCAAGTTCAAGTCCACCTGCTCTCCGATGATGCCGGACTGGCGTGTTTCGGTGGCACCTACCAGCGCGGGCGTGAGCTCCATGCGCGAGTCGTCCGTGAACTCCGCGCGCAACTGTGTTTCGGGCAGTTCCACGCGGTAGCCCTGCACGCGCGGAAAGCGGATCTCCAACGCCTCGCGTTCTCGCAGCGCCTTTACCTGGATGGTTTCACGTGGTTTTTGCGGCGGAGCAACGACAGGTTCGGCGTTGAAGTCAAAGGGAATGCCTAGCACGTCGGCGTATTCGACGTTGAACAAGCCCTCACTATTGAGTTCGTAAGATTGGCGGCGCAGTGCGCGGCCGATTACTTGTTCGCACAACAACTGCGTACCGAACGCGCGCACGCCTAACACATGGGTAACGGTATTGGTGTCCCAGCCCTCGGTGAGCATAGAGACAGAGACTACGCAGCGGATGGAGTCACCCAACCGGCCTGCCTTGCCGACGGTGTTCATCGCCTCGCGTAGCAGGTCTTGGTCGGTGATATTTTGGCCGGCCTGGGCATCGCCGGTGCGTTCGACGATCTCGCGGCGGAAACGGTCGATCTCATCGGCTGCCATGCTCCGGAAACTATCATCTAACGCTTCGCCGGACTCCAACTGTTCGCTGTCAATCAACAACGTGCGCGGTCGACCGAGCGCATTGCCGTAGTCGTCCTGATTGCGAAACAGCGGCAACCGACCAGGTTCGTGTGTACCGTCTGCACGTGTAAAACCTGAGATGTAGTCGTACACGAGCTTTGAAGTTGCGGTGTTATTGCATACGACGATAAAACAAGGTGGCACCGCGATCTTGGCTTCCTGCCAGAGCGCGAATGTCTTTTCGTAGTGGCCATACAGGGCTTCCAGCGCGGTCTGCAATTGTGCTGGTAGCTCGAGCGGGTTCAAGCCCTCCGTTTTGCCTCGTCCTTTCTTTGGCATCTTGGTGCGTATGTGTTCCCACAGGTTGCGGAACATCGGCATCTCAGCACCGGGAATGTTGTCGGCGACAGGCACGCGTGGTAGCTTGACGATGCCGCATTCGATGGTGTCACGGATCGGCGTAATCGAGCCGGGGATGATCGGCGTAATGAGGCCACTTGGAATGGCCCCGAAACGCGATTTCGAAGGGACTCAAGAATGCGTTTTTTTGCCTGATTTTGCAACCGCGTTTTCGCCGTTCTCGGGCATCGGTTTCGGCTTGCGGAAGCTCTCACCCTCAATGACGACACGGTAGGCGCCATGCCGTAGCCGATCGAGCGTGGCAGCTCCGAGGATGCGGTTGTCGGGGAACGC
>NZ_JAMBPS010000105.1:0-11859 GCF_024206515.1 Paraburkholderia sp. CNPSo 3281
CTACGCAAGATCGTCAAGACGCGTGGGCACTTCCCGACGGACGAGGCCGCGACCAAACTGCTCTGGCTGGCCTTGCGCAATATCACGGCTGACTGGAGCCGTGCCGCGCATGACTGGAAAGCCGCGATGAACCAGTTCGCGATCCTCTACGAGGATCGCTTCACCAGAAATCATTTGTAGAATGCAATTGATGAGCCTGCCAGACGGCAGGCTTTTATCTGCCTTGCACACAAAAATTCAGACACTCCCTTCTGTCGATGCAGCGCAGCCGAACGATGGCCGTCGGCCAGGTAAGGCGGGCGCGGTTGATCCTGGGCGCGCCGAGAGTCACGGCTTCGAATACAAACGCAACGGTACCTTGAGCCTGTTTGCGGCGCTGAATGTCGCCACCGGCGAAGTGCTGGGCAAGACTGCACCACGCCATACCAGTGCTCAGTTCGTCGCGTTCCTCACCGAGGTGGTATCGGCGCAGCCAGCCAGAAAGGAGATTCATGTGATCTGTGACAACGTGAGTAGCCACAAAACCGAAGCTGTTCAAACCTTTCTGGCTGACCATACGAATGTCTCGATCCATTACACCCCCACATATTCGTCATGGTTGAACCAGGTCGAGAACTGGTTTGCCCGCATCCAGCGCGACGTCATCACGCGCGGTGTATTCACCAGCACCCGGGATCTCGATAAAAAACTCATGCGGTACATCCGCCAATACAACATGCAGGCCACCCCGTTGAAATGGAAGTATTCCGATCCAACCCGACGCATCCGGTGCAATTCATCTGGTTCAATGGACTGATATGACTTCAAGTGTCAATGGGGGTCGGTTTTCAACTTCTCGAGTACATGTTAATTAACCCGCTCGCGCTGAACGACACGCACATGCTCAGGAGTCGCGTCGACCTGCACTCTTTCTGGATTTGCGAATCTACTTTGTACCGGCACTGCAGCAGTAGGCGAGGAGGAAAACATGCTTCCCGGGTATCGGTCTTCACGATTGAGCGGATATCGGTGTTGAGCTTCGCCATTGCCGCAGACACGTAGTCGGGGGTCGGTAGCTTGCCGGTATTGAAGTCATGGACAACCACAGCAACGGCTTTGTTGTCCTTCGTCTTTGGATGGGCGAGAGCTCGATCTTCTTCCGCGAACTTCTGCTCGCGCGTCGCGACAGCACCCACCTGTCCGCCGCAGTAGCCGTGAGTACCTGACATCACATGAATCGTATTAGCATCACCGCTCAACCCCGCCGCAATCTCGTTCAGAGCAGCGGCGACGTCGCTCACGTCGCATATATCATGGAATCCCCAAATTTGCACGGCATCGGGAGTACTGCTGGTAATATTCACAAGTGTTGTCACAACGCTCTCCAAGGTTTGGGAAGGCCCCGTTAGGATCAACCGAAATATAGGCTAAGCGGGGCGTCACTGAGGCCTGATCCATATCCTTCGCACACTGGATGTCGTCGCCGTGCAGGTACAGGAAATGTGCTGCAGCACATCTATTACCGGCAGAAAGTTTTTATGCACAGTAGCCACGACAAGGGCTTCGTAGGCAAGCCCCCAGCGTTGGTTTTGTGCACATAAAATCTCATGATGGGAGTCCTAACGGCCATTGCGACCGTGCTTGTGAGCAGCTCGATCATGGAGCATTCCCCCCATCAAGTTTCAAGCCGCCTGCCGTTGGAGCAGGTCATTGCTGTGCCGTGCGCAAACTGGAGAGGCTGGGCTACTGCAGAAGATCGCAGCTGCCGGCCTCCAGGTCCGACAAACATTTATGTCGAGTTCCTATGACCGGAATCCTTTGCTATCAATGAGCGGTACCCGAGACTGTGCATAAAAACTTTCTGCCGGTAATACATCGATGTCGTCGCGATCGATGCATGGCGCAGGTTGTCGCGCACGCTGGTCAGTTTGGCCCCGCTAGCGAGCGCGTGGCTCGCGTGACTGTGGCGCATCCAGTGCGGACTCGCGCGGCGCAATTTTTCGGCAGCTACCGGATGATCGGCCTGGATCACGTCGGCTGCCTGTGCGAAGAAGCGGCGCATGACGCGCCCCAGACGCGAACCCGCGTCGCCGTCTTCGCCCAGACTCGCGACCAGTGATGTCTTCGGGTTCCAGCGTTGTGGCGTGACAGGCAGGCGTCGCTGTGCAAGGTACTGATCGAGCGCAGTACGCGCGTGCGGCGGCAGTGCCACCTTGCCGGGCTTACTGCCCTTGCCGACCAGATGCAGCCAGTGATCACCGTGCCCGTCCACGCGGATGCTGCCGAGCTCGGCGCCGACCAGTTCGCTCGCGCGCAGACCCGTCGCGTAGCCGAAGTCAAGCAGGAAGCGCAGCCGCTGCGCCGCTGGCTCCGACCAGCCATAGGGCCATTCGGCAGTTGTGGGTCGCGCATGTAGCGCAGCGTGTAAATGCTGCGCACCGGGTCTCGACCTTCTCTAACCACCTGAAATCAAAGGACTTCCAAAATTTCTGCGGTTCCGGCTTACAACCCCATCTTGCAAGCGCAGTTCCCCAAGCCCCCGAATCATCTGGTTCGGATCAAGCGTGCCGATAACGACCCGCTTTAGTTTCCGGTCGATTACCCGGTCAGTGCACGAGACCTTTGGATGATTCCTGTGGGTACATGGCTCAAGCGTCGAGTAAAGCGTGGCGCCTTCGAGGTCGACGCCTTGTAGCTTCCCCGTTCGGGCGATGTGTATTCGGCATGCTCGCCGTCCTTCCCAACAGGGCACTTCAAGCGTATGCGGCGCGCTTTGAGTGGGCATCAGGCACCCCAACTGAGAACAGTCTAGTTTTTGGTTTTTCTTAAATAAATTGAATTCTTTTTATGTATTTCATATCCCGTGCGAATTGAATTTCGCCATGCTCTGCTTGACTTACAAACTCGGCCATTGATTCGCGATTTGTAGGGATGCGCAGCGACGGCAGATGAACTTGGCGATTGTCCATTGACGCGATGCCGATCTCTCCGGCACGCCGCCGCGTGGGGGCGCCTCTCAGCTCGTCGTTTTGCCGATATGCGCGGCTAGGCGTGACATGATCGGCGAGACGCGGCTGTCGGCGTAAGCCAGCACGAGGTCGCGCCTGCTGCTATCAAATGTGGTGAGGCGGCGCGTTGCCATCCCCTTGGGCAACATGCGGGCAAAGTGGCTGGGCACCAGGCTGCAAAGTCCGGTCGCCGCGACCAGAGAAAAAATGCTCAGCATTCCATCGGCTTCGAGAGGCGGCGTTGTCTCTGGCGGGCCATTCTGGCTGAGAAACGCGTCGATGGTCTCGCGTAGTGCGGGCGCGATGGAGCCGGCGACCGCGATGATGCGCTCAGCGGACAGGTCGGTGGGCGAGAGACGCCTTTTTTTCAAGAGCCGGTGCCCACGCGGCAAGATAGCGATCAGCTCTTCGGTTCGGATCGTTTGGGTCGACCATTCTGGGCAGATATCACCCTGACGGACGAATGCACCGTCGATGCTGCCATTTTCCAGCGCGCGAACCAGATCGGGATGCAGCTTGCTTTGAACGTCGATTGAGACATCCTGCAAATCTGGCCCCAGGGTAGTCCACACGAGTCCCATCAGTTCGTCCTCCGTGCCCGGAATCATGCCGAGCAGCTTGCAATTACCCACTTCTTTTTAGCGCGAGCTCATAGCCGATCTGGATGTCAGTCAGGCGTCGCATCCCGCGCCACATTACGGTATTGCCCGGCGGAGGGTCGTTGGCGCGCGCAAGGTAACCACCGAGCTGAGCGAGCCTGATAACGTTGCGCACGAGCGGCGGAGCTTGCGCGTTATGGGGCGTATCGTGAACGATGTGTTCAAGCAGTTCGATTTCGGTGCGTGTGAACGCGAGTTCGGCGGCGGCCTGCGGCGCCGATCGGCCGAGCATGGTGAGCCAGAATATGCGCCAGCTCAGGATGCAGAAGACTGCGATCAGGTTCGTTAGCCTGTCGGCTGTGCGAAGCCGGGACTCTTCGGCTTTGCAACCCGATTTCAGGATCTTGTGGAAGGTCTCGATTTTCCAACGCATTGCGTACCAGTCGAGCTTTTCGATTGCCTCTGCCCGAGAACGGACCGGCAGGTTGGTGATCAGCTTCCATTCGATGCGGGCACGCCCGGACGGCGGATCGCGTTCCTGTGCGTGGAGGACTGTTAGCTGTAGCGCAGGGTAACGGCTCTGCTTGCCGATGGGTGGCAGAACAGTCATATGCTGGTAGCGCAGTTCAAGCGTCGCGGTCATCGGACGGCCTTTCGCGTCGCGAAGTTCGACGCGATGGAGCCCCTTGACCTGAACCTGCTGCATGGCTTTGGAGATCGTGTGCTGACCATCTCCCGCGAGCCTGTCGACGCAGGTACGCACAAGGAAGTGGGTGCAAAGATCGTATGCGGTGCAAAACAGCTCGTAAATGTCGCTTTCCCGATCGCCGATGTGAATGCAACGCACAGGATCGTCGAGAAGCTGAGTCGACTGGCGCATATTCTCCAGCCAGCGCCAGCTTTCCTTTTCCTCAATCGGTACGCGCGTGGGATTGATATGGCGCTTGAGTTCCGAAGCCCCCTTGAACTGCTTTCTCGTCCAGAACTTCACCGCCGCCAGGCCAAGTGGCAATCCATCGGCACTGACAGCAAGACTCGAATGCATCAGGATGCCGCATTGCGTGAGCGGCTGTCGCGGACCCACGCCGTTTTTTCCCGTGCGCAGGGTCGTCTTGCCCGTGTAGCCGATGAGTTCGGGGCGCTCGCGCTGGTACGAGAATGTGGTCGTGTCCTGCAGGACGAGCACCGGCCCATCGGTGGCCTTCACACGTTCAGCGCTCGCCTGGAAATGCCCGCTCAGGATATCGTGTTCGCTGACGCGGTCGTTCGACAAAAACCTGTACGCAGCCTTGGTAGAAGCCCAGTCCTGACACGCGAACGGAATAGTCTGCCCCATGCCATCCCACAGCTTTTCCAGCAGCGTTGCGAAGCGACGGCGCAACCGTGTGTCCCGGAATTCGCTTCCCTGGACTTCAAGATCCATCCACGACCGATCATCCGCCCGTCGCTTGCCGGCCATCTCGCTTGCGCATGGAACATGACGTATCCCAGGTTACCAGGTTTCGCGGCAAAGATGTGGGTAATTGCAAGGCCGAGCACCAGCTTACGGGGGCGCTGCACGTGTTCCCGGGTGCGTCTGAGCGCGAGATCGAGCTGCGCGACGGCCAGCGTGGCTTCCTTGAGCAGCACTTCGCCAACGTCGGTCAGGTGTACGCCTTGCCACGATCGCACGAACAAGGCACAGCCGACATCACTCTCTAACACGCGGATTTGTCGAGTCAAAGACGGTTGCGCGACGCGCAGGAGCTTGGCACCCTCCGCAAAGCTGCCAGCTTCGGCGAATGCGAGGAAGTACCGGAGGTGTCGTATTCCCATTGGGAGAGTACAGCCTCCAGGCATAGGGGCCGCCGCATAAAGTATTGGAATGCCTGCGGTACGCTCGACTAGACTCTGATGCGCGACGATCCGAGCATGGCTCGGTGCAGTGAATTATCGGCTTGCCCGATGGCCGGCCCGGGATGATGTATCGCCACGGTTGCCGCGTCTCGCGAGCCGGGACTACGCGGTGCGCGGTGCAAGCGGTCGCGCCTTTTTTTCTACTTGTCATTGCGAGTTGCCACATGAGCACGAATATCCGGAAGATCGGTGTAGTAGGTACTGGCGTCATTGGAGCCAGTTGGAGTGCATTGTTTTTGGCTCGGGGTTTCGACGTCGTGGCGACTGATCCGGCACCGGGCGCGGAAAAGGCATTGCGTGAATACGTCGCCAACGCCTGGCCAGCGATGGAAACGCTAGGTGCGGTCGTCCCCGGGGGCTCGCAGGCGCGTTTGACGTTCAGGACAGATATCCACGGAATCGCCGACGTCGACTTCGTTCAGGAAAACGGCCCGGAGCGGCTAGAGTTCAAGCACAAGCTCTATCAGCAACTCGATACATTGCTCCCTCCCGATGTCATCATTGCAACCAGCTCGTCGGGCCTGACCATGACAGACATTCAGCAAGGGTGCGAGCACCACCCAGAGCGTTGTCTTGTCGGTCACCCCTTCAATCCGCCGCATCTGATTCCCCTCGTCGAACTCGTCGCCGGCAAACGGACGGCGGCCGAGGCGATTGACCGCGCGGATGTTTTCTACTCGGCGCTGGGCAAAAAGACGATCCGGCTCAAAAAGGAAGTACCGGGTCATGTCGCCAACCGCCTCCAGGGGGTGCTCGTTCGTGAAATTATGTCGCTCGTTAGCGAGGGAGTAGTCAGTGTCGCAGATGCTGATGCCGCCTGCTCGTGGGGTCCGGGGCTGCGCTGGGGCGTCATGGGCCCTGTGGTATTGAACCATCTCGGTGGCGGCGTCGGCGGTATTGAGCATTTTTATGATCAATTCGCTGGTCCTCTAGTCACATGGTGGACTCCGTTGGGTGACTTTGAATTCACGAAGGAAGTGCGGGAAAAGATGATCGCCGGACTGAAAGAAGAAGTAGGAAGCCGCGACTTCCGCGATCTGGCGTCCGAACGTGACCGTCTCTTACTAACGTTGCTCAAGACCCGGCTCGCGGAACTGCCGAAGCATTAATTTTTCGCGCGGCGAGCGCATAGAGCATCCCGGTCTGACCGCAACTGGTCGGATCGGGGAAACGGCGTCGTTTGTCTCACGGAGGGATGAATCTCCCGAATATTGGAGATCTCGGAGGGCATACATGACGACCATTTACGATATTGACCGTATTTGAAAAATTAGGCTTACGCGTGTCAAGATCGAGTTCCTCTGAGGGCGTCACGGACGCCAATGTGCGTGTAGCAATCAACGGTGGCGGTGCAACGGGCGTGGAATTGAGGGCGGAATTGAGAAACGCGGCGATGCAGCTCCGACAGTACGACCTGGACGGGTTCGACGAAGGGCGGCTCACAGTGACTTCTATGGGGCAATGGAAGTCAAGCCCTTTCGCGATCCATCTTTCCCAACTGATTGCGGGTTTTCCGAAGGGGCCGAATTTGTCTGCGAGCCCCACCGGGAATGGCTTTCGGAGCTGGCGAGGGGGAGCGGTTAAAGTCAGGGCTTTGGCGTGTCGCTACTTCGCCGGCGCATTGCGCCATGGCGCGTCGTTACCATGTCGATCACTTCGCAAATCAGACTTCCGCTTCGCTTTGCCTGTCTTGCCAACTCATGCATTTCATGAAACATATGCATTACTGATCAAATGCAACTTCAGTCTGCTTGAAACCCGCAATCAGTTGAAGGTCAAGCTCTTCAACGAACGCCTCGATGATCCTGACCGGATTGTCGTCAGCGACGAAGTCATCAAGGCATTCTGGAAGCAGCGTCACCTGCTTGCGATCTTCACCTTCTATGAATCGCTTCATCCGGTCACCCATGCTGAACGAGTTAATCCAGTTTAGGCGATCCATGCGTTTTCACACACCCTCGACCCACTGCCGCCGCTCGAACGAGCCCTGCCTCGACGGCAGCTTGCGAGGTACAAGGGGTTCCACGCCGGAACCCCTGAAATTTCCGTCGCTCCAATTCGAGCCCGGCTATGAGCGCGTCCAGGTCGATTTTGTTGCACCACCCAGATGGACTGAACCCCGAAGATTGGATATCGGTCTTGAAGGGTTTATGAGCAAACGAAGCTGGCCGGATGAGCGTGGAATACCTGCCGTATGCGGGGAAAGCTCGCACACACTACCTGCCGCACCTCAAGGTACGCGGATTAAGCTTGAGGTGGGCTACACAGGGGCTCTGAGCCGCATTGAGGGGGCAGGTCATGAAGCAGTCTAGCAAGTACGCGTGGGGCTCGATGTACGTCAGGAAACGGTTGCCGTAGCGGTCCGCGGAGCACCTCATGAGACGTACCCAGGCGCCTATCGACCTGCCGCCTCGCTGCGCGCGCAGCAGGACATGGGCATCGAGGTGCAACTGCTCGACCGCTAGGCGGCGCAGGCGCGCCTGCCCATCGCGACCTTCGACGCCGCCGCGCTGATCGGCTTCGAGCCCGAAGCCCGTTTCGCCGACGCCTACCTCGTCGCGACCAGCTTCGCACGCTCCGCGCGCCGCCGCGGCGTGAAAATCATGGAAGGGGTGCGCGTGACCGGCCTCGTGCGCGAAGGCCGCCGCGTGGTGGGCGTGCAAACGTCGGCGGGACGCTTTGGCTGCGGCACGCTCATCAGCACGCAGAACATCTGGACGCCCGAACTCGCCGAGTGGATTGGCGTGCCGCTGCCGGTTAAACCCGAGCGCCACACCGTGCTCGCTCTCGAATGCGAAGCCGCGCCCTACACCTTCGCCATGCCGGCGTTCAAAGATCTCGGCTCGCCGGGCACGCTCTATTTCCGCAGCTATGGAGGCAGCCAGATGCTGGTCTCCGAAGGCGTGGTGGGCGAAACGCTCAACGCGCGCGAGACCCGAGCAGGGCTCTCTCGGATGGTCAGCCAGAAATGTTCGAACAGCATCGGTTTTGTGGCTGCTCACGTTGTCACAGATTACGTGAATCTCTTTTCCGCGCGGCTGGGCCGATACCACCTCGGTGAGGAACGCAACGAACTGGGCGCTGGTATGGCGCGGCGCGGTTTTGCCCAGCACCTCACCAGTGGCGAAATTCAATGCGGCGAACAGGCTCAGGGTTCCATTGCGTTTGTATTCGAAGCCATGACTCTCAGCGCGCCCGGGCGACAGCGGCAACATCCGGTCCTTGCGATCCAGCGCCTGGATGGCCATCTTCTCGTCCACGCAGAACACCACCGCGCGCAACGGCGGATTGAGGTACAGCCCGATCACATCGGCGGCCTTGGTCTCAAAGTCAGGATCGTTCGACACCATGTGCGTATCCAGACGATGTGGCCGAATGTCGTGCTTGCGCCAGATACGTTGCACGGTCATGAAAGCCATACCCAGCTGTGCCGCCAGTTTGCGGCTGCTCCAGTGCGTCGAGCCGTCGGCCGGCTTACGCCGCAGCGTGTAGTCGAGTACTCTCGCTTCAAGGCCCGTCAGGTCGCGGCGCCCGGCCTGGATGTCTGCCGTACAGGCCAGCCAAACGGTGACGGGCGAAACGCGTTTGCCACGTTGTGATGAAACGCGAATCGCATCGCAACTCGGTCATGATCGCCGCATGCGAGGCACCTTCGTCAAGTAGCAGGATCAACCGCGCACGCCTTACCTGGCAAACGGCCATGGTGCGGCTGCGCTGCATCGACATCAGCTCTTCGCGCTCGGTTTCACTCAGATTCATTTTGCCCATGCACCATTAGTTCAATTGGATTAGTCTTTCGTGTTGTTCCCCCCCCGCATCATAGCGCACCGCTTTATTGCGACAAAACCAGATCTGGGAGGTGCACAATGACACCTCATCGCAAATTCGCTTCCCCCCAGATAACGCTTTGACGTGACAACTCCGACATATGTCGTCTGGAATTCAACAAACAGGACAGCCATCAAGGCTGCGTGTCGGCTATTTTTTCAGTTTGCTACTAGTTTACACATGGCACAAACATTGCTGTGCATGGCTGATCAAAAGACATGTGACTGGGAATTGGTATCGGGTATTAAGGTTAAAAAGTCACTTCTTTTAATTAGTGTCGCAAGAATGTACCTTATCGTAGATTTTAAGGATTCCAATATGTTATAAATCGAAAATTCTTTTGGTGACTTGCTAATCGCAATAGCATTATTACCGAGCATCCAAATGATGTTACCGCGTCGTTTGGGATGCATCGCTCATGGACCTACAAGATCACGGCGCAAGCGCGAGGCCGTGGTCGTGGAGTGCGAGCGTTACGGTCCTTTGGGGCTGTCCTTGTCTCGACATCCATATCTCGCGCGGTGCCGCAGACCCCCTGCAAGTACGCGTTTGAAAAAACGCTTCGCTGCAGCCTTGTGGCCGCGCTTCTGTAGCAGGATATCGAGTTCAGCACCGTGGTGATCGATGACGCCATAACAGAAGGCTGGCGTGTAACGTCACAAGTACTTCATCAAGGTGCCATGTGGTGCCGGGCTTGCAAGGCGTCTTTCACTCGGTGCGCAAAGCACGCACCGAATTTATCGCACCGGCGTCGAACCGTATCGTAACTGACGACAACGCCTAAACCGAATCATTGCGCATCAGTCTTTCAAATGTCCTTGTCGTAATGGAGTCGCGAGGAGAACATGAACCACCGGATTGTTACTAATGATCAGCACCCGAATCCTGATAATGTTTGGATTGACGACGGCGAGCGCAATCACATCACGTGTCAGGACGTCGGTCCTCAACTATTCGCGGCATCCTCAGCACAGACGGAGATCTGGCTTGCCGAACAAATTAACCCATGCGGCCCTGTCCACAACATTGGACAATACACCGAAATACGCGGCTGCATTGATCCCACAGTGTTCGAGGAGTCTTTACGCGCAGTGGTTCAGGAAGCGGAGGCTTTACGTTGCCGACTTATTGAGGTGAACGGGTCGCTCCGAGCATTCGTTGCCCCATCCATCGATTGGTCGTTGCCAACTATCGATTTCAGTTCAAAAGCAGCTCCCACCAGAGAGGCTACCAGATGGATGGAGGTTAATTTCGAAACGCCGTTCGATATGAAACAGGATCCCCTATTTTACTATGCGTTACTCAAGATTGCTTCTGATCGATTTATTTGGTATCAACGTTACCACCATAGTGTGATGGATGGTCATAGTGGCGTACTGGTTGCGCGTCGCGTTGCGCATTTCTACAGCATGCGCGTTAGAGGGAAAAAAGCAGACAAATCCTATTTTTCTCCCTTATCACATTTATTAGGAAGCGATGCACGCTATCGCGGCTCATTTGCTTTCGAGCGCGACAAGAAATACTGGATGAGACGTTGCTCGGACTGGCCAGCCCCCGTTACGTTAGCGAATCGGTATGCGCCCGCCTTACGGCATCGCCTCCGCCAGACTGCTTATATTTCATCTCAATCACTACGGGAACTTTTTAATGACCATAGTCGTTTGGCAAATCAAATAACGGTAGCTGTTGCCACCTATCTCTACCGATCTACTGGCGCCGAGGAAATATCGCTGGGTTTTACTGTCACGGCCCGCTTGGGCGAGGATCGCTTGACTCCCGGCATGACGGCAAATGTCCTGCCCATTCGACTATCCGTTCACCATGAGAATAGTGCAACAGAATTAATGGGGCAGGCTGCTAAGCAAATTCAACGAGGCCTCCGGCATCAACGTTATCGTAGCGAAGTGCTTAGGCGAGATCTCGACCGGCTTCACACACAGCCACTTTTTGGCCCTACGGTAAACCTGATGCCCTTCGATTATGGCTTGTCGTTCGGCTCTTGCTTGTCGACGACACATAATCTTGGCAATGCTACGGTCAACGACCTGATGGTCTCAATTTATTCGCCATCCGATGGCGGAGAGGTGAGAATAGATTTCGATGCGAACCCCGATATTTATTCGGAAGCTGAATTGATTGCTCATCAGAGACGCTTCTTGAAAGTGTTAGGCGCAATTGTCGACGACTCCACTCAATCGATTGGCCGTATCGATCTACTTGAAACTGATGAGCGGAATTTGTTGTTGAAAACCTGGAATCGAACCGAGACGGAATATCAACTTGATCGGTGCATTCACCAATTGTTCGAAGAGCAAACCGAGCGAACGCCCGAAGCCGTGGCCATCGTTCACGAAGCCGAGCAGCTCAGCTATGCACAACTCAATGCGCGCGCCAACAGGCTTGCCCATCAACTCGTCGCGCTGGGCGTCGCGCCCGATACCCGGGTGGCCATCTGCGTGGAGCGCTCTGCCGCCATGATCGTCGGTCTATTGGCCATTCTCAAGGCTGGCGGCGCCTATGTGCCGCTCGACCCCGCCTATCCGGGAGAG
>NZ_JAMBPS010000106.1:0-10980 GCF_024206515.1 Paraburkholderia sp. CNPSo 3281
AGCGTTTGACGACGGTGTCATGCACAGGATGCACTCCGGCCACCTCAGGATGCGCGAAGCGGCTTCCAGCAGTGAAGTCGATCTGGATCGTCAGCAGCTTGGTGGCCGCGTCGAAATCGACGCCGCTCACGAACCAGGGATCGCTTACGCCCAATGCGGCTTCGAACAGCTTGCTATGCATGACCTGCCTTCGTCTTGTTTATGCAGAAAACCGGACGATACCACCCACTGGAAATTCAACAGAGGCAACAAGCTCTACGCACTACATGCGCCAGAGGTTGAATGTCTGGCGAAGGGCAAGGTGCGCACACCCTACGAGTTCGGCATGAAGGTGTCGATCACGACGACCCACAAGGAAGGACTGGTGGTTGGGATGCGCTCGATGCCAGGCAATCCGTACGATGGGCACACGCTGGCCGAAGCGCTAGAACAGGCAGCAATCCTGTGCGACGCCACGCCGGAGGTCGCTATCGTCGACCGTGGCTACAAGGGTGTCGCCGTCGATGGTGTGAAGATCTACCACCCGGGCTTGCGGCGGGGCATCACACGCGGACTACGCGCGATGATCAGACGGCGCAGCGCGATCGAGCCAGCCATCGGTCACATGAAGACAGACGGAAAACTCGATCGCAACTGGCTCAAGGGTGCGCTCGGCGACGCGATGCACGCGGTGCTGTGTGGCGCAGGCCACAATCTTCGAATGATCCTCAGGAAGCTGCGGCTTCTTTGTGCCTTCATTCTGGTGGCCTTGCTCAACCGCCGCGTTGCTGGCCTTCAATCACCGTAACACCGGTTGTCGGCAAAACGAATTGTTCAGGACGGACCACTTAAGGTCAATGGCCAATGGAAATACCTGTATCGCGCCGTCGACAAGGCTGGCAACACCATCGACTTCCTGCTGCGGGCCCATCGAGATAGGACTGCGGCGCGGCGATATTTCGAAAAATTGATCGCCCGCAATGGCGAACGCGCGACGGTGACTATCGACAAAAGCGGCGCGAATCTGGCCGCACTTGAAGCCATCAACGCAGACCGCGAAACCCCGATCAGGATCCGGCAGAACAAATACCTGAACAACGTCGTGGAACAGGACCATCGAGCGATCAAACGGATCATCAGACCGATGGATGGGCTTCAAGGATTTTCGGTGTGCGCGCATCATTCTCTCTGGTATTGAGGTGATGCATATGATTCGCAAGGGGCAGATGAAAAACGAGGGCGATGACCGAACGGCAGCCGCTCAGTTCCATTCGCTGGTGACATAAGCAATCCGATATATATGGGAACATGCTCGGCCTGCCATCCTTATCGCGACAGAACCGCTAGTGATGTGAGGCCGTTCCGCGGCGATAGTGTTCATCCGGACGGTAGTGCCGGGTGACGCGTCTAGTGGATGTCATGCATGCACGCGATGCCAAGTTCAGCGGCGAGCTGAGCGAGGCGCTTGTCCAGGGTCCAGATCGATGCACCGGGAGTCATCAAGGTTGACGCAAGCAACGTAAGATCGCTGCTGCCACAGCCTCGACCGTAAAATTGTCTCGCCTCGATCAACTCCATCACCTCGGTCCAAGTCGCGTGCGTTGCATGTTGCAGCAGCCCGATGTCGTGGAGCGTCCGGGCGCGAGGTGCTGGCGGAGTGCCACAGGCGAGTTCAACAAGCACGACTGGATGTGTCAGCGCTTGGTCGCTCGTGATCAGTTGAACAAGCCTCGTGTTGGCGCGACGGAAATGATCAACCCAGACGGATGTGTCGATGAGGACGCTCATTGGTTCGCAGGCTCGGATCGGCGCCGCGGGATGTCGGGCATATCGGGTGCGGCACCACCCAGGGCTGCCAGCCGCTTGCCAGCCTGCACGCGAATAAACGTCTGCATTGCCACCCGGAACAGGTCTGCCTTGTCCATGTCAGGATCGGCAAGCTCAAGCGCGCGCTGGTAAAGGCTGTCGTCGATGGTAACGGTGGTTCGCATTTGACCTCCGGTTTGATGCTACTCTGCATCAATTGTAGCATCAATAAAGTGGGAGGCGCGCCGACATGCTGTCCGGTCAGGCCAAGGGATCCGCAGTGAATGGTCATGGGCGTACCTGATCGCCCACCAGATTTAACATAATATAATTTATCGCAGTTTTTAAATGGGGTACGACGCTGTAATAAACCCGTCTGCCCGTGCAGGTCCGCGCTCTCCGACAATAGCCGATGGGCGCTATGCTCCGACACGGGAGTGAAACTTCGGCTTCAGCGATGAGCAGTTCCCGGGCGGCGCGTCGAAGGCAGACAGGCACCGCGCCGTGCGGTCTCTGGCAGGCAATCGGCACGCCAGAGACTTCCGCATCACGGGCAGCCTTGCGCATTTTTCTTTATAACCTCGCAGCACATCAAGCCATGGAAATCCGCGTCAGCTACGAACACAGTCTCGCCTCGGCGCCGAAAGAATTTTTCGTTCACGTGCCGTCTCGGGTCATCGCCGATGTACCGGTGAATGTGCCGCGCGCGCTGCTGCCGGAATTCATCACGAACCTGATCGCTGAGCGCTCACCCTCGATCGGCAAAATTCGGAATCTGAAGATCCTTTGAAACGAAAGACCGTCCGGCTGACACTCGACCAGACGCAGCCAGGGCTGCCGCTGAAGCCCGTCTCCGAGCGCGTCGGCCTCAGCTACGGCGCCGGCGCAGCCGCGACCCGCCGGCAACGAGGCTGAAAAGAGTACGCGGGTCGCGCGAGTTGCTAACGATCACCTCGTGCCCCGCCTGCACCGCCAGGCGAGCGAGGCCACCGCCGATCAGGCTGGCACCGATAAAACCGATTTTCATCACCGTGTCCAAAGCTTGGAATTGCATCCGTCCGTGCGCTCATCGCGTGAAGCCGGTCTTTCCCCGCGTGCGGCCGTCAATCATCTCGGCGATCGCCGCACGAGCCTCCGTCATCGGCACGACAGCGGCTTCTTCCGGCTTGATGTCGTTACGGATGATGAACTGCATCATGGCTTTCATCTCTTCGTGCGTGCCCATGATGGTGCCGCCTATGTCGATCTGCTCGACAAAGATGGGCAGCAGATCGGTTTCCGCGGCACCCGGTCGTGACCCCGTGGATCACCACGACGCCGCCGCGTTTGACCGCCCCCAGGTTGTCCGCCCAGGTCACGGCCCCGATGTTGTCGACGAGTGCATCAGCGCGGCGCGGCAACTGATCGCCATGGCGGAAGCCGGTTGGCGCCGAGGCGCTCGGCGATCGCGGCACCCTCGTCATTGCGCGTCGTGGCCCGCACCTCGAAGCCAGCAGCACGACCCACCTGAATGAGCGCAGTCGACATGCCGCCCGAAGCGCCCTGCACCAGCAAGGACGGCGGACGCTGCGCTCATACTCTGCCGTTGACCGGGGCGCTCTCGCGAACTTTCATCACGTATCACATATGAGTCAACGTGCCACGAGGGCTGGCTCTCGCAGGAACGGTGTACGTCAGCCAGAAGCCAGGCGTCGATGCGAGCCGGCCGATGGATAGCTTGACGCCGATCTAGTTCTGTCACAAATCGGGAGACAGGGCAACCACCACCGGGTGCCAAGCCAAATTCAGGATGCTGGAACGCGTCGTGCTTGCCAAACCTGGTGCCCCTTCTTCCATCGCACTCGGGAGACCTGTCATGCAAACCGGACTCACCACCGGTTTTTCGCACGTCAAGCCGCAGGACACGTCATTCCCGCGCGGTGGGCTGCGCGATTTCTTTGTCTATCGTGATCTGGAAATCGTCAGGGTCACAAGGTGGTCGCGCAACTTTTTAGGGCAAATCTTGCGCCGAAGTTGGGCGCGGGCTGGCACCGGCATGAGGCAGATTTTCATATCGTCAGTATGCTCAAAGACCGGGCGCGCTTCGTGTACGACGACAAGGAAACGCTTGTCGAAGCGGGCGATTGCGTGCATCAGGCGCTGTCCTCTTCGAACACGCGCCAGACATCGAGTACATCGAAATCGTGAGCCCTGCCGAATTCAAATCGGTAGACGTGAAAGCGCCGCGCCGGCGCCCTGGTAACTATAAAGCGGCAGCAAGCGACACCCTGACGCATACACAAGCTTGCCGCCGCACGTACAGTTGATATGTCCGCCGACTGCTGTGGCGGGTCACGAAACCACGAACACGACCGGAGAAATTCATGCGAATCACGCTCCATCTCGGCACCTTCGACCGCCTTGACCCGAATGCCTATGCGATCCTTTGGCTCGACAACGACACCCACAAGTGGTCGCGCGAAGGTCATGCCGGCCTCCAATTTCCCGACTGGGGAAAGCTGCGGGTCGATGCGCGCGGCACGGTGGTGTGCGATCAGCATGATGCGCGCCCCCTGTTCATCCTCGAGGGCCTCGCCATGGAAGCCCAAACTGGCCCGTTCGAGGGGGAATCAGGCGAGGCACTCTGGTGCTGCACTGAACGCGAAAGCGGATCAGGCGTTGCAGGGCACTGGCATGTGCAGTGCGTCGACAAGGACGCCGTGCTTGCCGAGCACAGCGTGTTCGCTGAGGACGAGGTCTGACCTCGGACGCGCCTTCGCCAGGTTGCATGCGAGTCTTCGGTGAATCCCCAAAAGCCCGTGTGAACGGGATCGGACTATTCCAGCTCCAGCGTGACGCGTCTGGTTAGCGCTTTGGATAAACGATGCCGACGCACAAATCGACCAACTACTGCCGATGGCACGAACTGGTTTTTCGAGCGTCGTGCTCAACAACGGCCTCAACCCAGCGCAGGCTGCTCGCCGCGGCACGGGTTAGGTATCAAGCCCACTTCGCCGCCCTCCTCGCCCAGCCGCTCGAGCCTGAATTTGTAGACCCACTGTTGAACGGCGCAGATGCCAACAACAACATCTTTCCACGCAATAGCCGTCGTGACAATCAAACCTCGCAATCCTCGCGTGGTGAAAACGTCAAAGCCAAGCGGTCGCATTTTTGAAATGTATTTTTTGAGGGCCATCATAGGCCAACGAGCTTTGAATCAGGTTTGAAGCCAAATGGAGGCATATCATGGGCGGCGCGCTGGTTTGGGCAGCAATCCCTCACAACAGTGATGGGGTCGTGTTTCAGGTTCGCGTGATTCGCGGGCTTCAACGTTTTCATATCCCACGCCGGGCGCTTGAGGAGGCTTTCCACTTGGCACCTCACGCATCGGATGCAGGTCAACTCGAACTCTTTTATCAGCACATGACCCACATCCTGATGCGCGCCATGCGGAAACGTCCGATTGCGGGCGCAGACACCGCTGCACTTCAGACTGCCGATTTCACCACCGTCCTGGCAATAGAACAGGGCGCGACGCCGTACGTGGCGGAAATGCCACGGTATATGGCTTCAAACTGAAGGGTTTTTGATGAGAACGGTCGTTGGTGTGCGGGAAAGTCGAACGTCAAGAGCGGGTCGAGACTGTGTGAAAACGCTCTTCGAGTGTTCGCGTCGAGCGATACAGCGTGCGATTGGAGCAATCGAAGCTCGCGATTTTTCATGGCTCACGCTCAGAGGATTTTGATCGCCCGCTTCATGTTATATGCCAGCACGTTCAGGCTCATCTCGGTTCGCACATTCTGAAGTGTCCTCGTCTAGAAATATGCGGCTCCCATCCTGAATTTCAGGGTTCAGAATGGATGCTCGACCGTCTGACATCGTAATCTTTCTTTCCGCATTCGGTATCGGGGGCGGAGGTGCTACAGGTTTGATGTTCAAAAAGATAAGTAGATCGAATATTTTCACTAAACACGTAAGCGTACGAATTAAGTTAAAATTCGACATATATTTATGTTAAATTATGCTCGAGCAAAGCCGCCTCTTGTGCCGCATGGTGGCTCCCGTCCGCCTGTGAGCTTCCCGTTCATGCCGGCCTTGCGTCTGTGTGTGCGATGCGGCCGCAGATTTGTCCGATGACGGATATTTTAGGCGCGGCGCGCGAAGGCTTCGCTACCCCCACGCGGGACGTTCGGCAGGGCTAGCTTTGTTAGGTTTGTAAGCCGGGCTGCCGGGCCGGCCCGACCGCGTTTTCCGTTTGCCCGTCGTCTGCCCAGACTAGCAAACTCTAAGTCCTCTTCAACTCCCCAATCGACACCAGAGGCGTAATCATCGCCAACCTGCTGAACCGGTGGAACGCCTTCGGCAAACCGGTTTGCGTCAAAAATGCATAGTCGCGTCCATAGCACGGGAACTCGTACCCATCCGGACAAAGCCAAGCGACTATGGTTCCTGACGGTCTTTGCAACTGTTCGATGTTGCTGTTCTTGTCGCGATGGGATCTCCCTACTGGATTTGGCGAAGCCATCGTCATACCAGTCGTTCGCTCACGTTCATTTGCGATGCGAATCAGTGTTATCCAAACAATCGATTTTGTAGCTTGAGGCGAGATACCGCATAGTCGCTTCCTGGACGCGCGGCACAGCTTCCGACTATCCGCGCCGGAAAGAGAACTTTCCTGACGTGCCCCGATGCAAGCGACGCTATCGGAGCGAATATCCATCTGAATGTCAAAATTAATTTTCTGCGGGAGCGGATACTAACAACCATCGGAGCCGTGGCAATGACTGTATCGATCGTGATAGTGGGTGCGGGCTTTTGCGGCACGATGACGGCCACATGGCTACTATCGGATCAAAGCGCAAAGCCCCTGTCGATCGCACTGGTCGATGACAGCTATAGCGTTGCGCGCGGTATTGCTTATCGGTCGGACGAAGAGGGCTGGCTCCTGAACGCCCCCGCACGGGCCCTCAGTGTTGAGCGGGACAACGGCAACGGCTTTGTTGATTATTGCCGACTGCGGGGCCGGTCTGCGGAACCCGATGATTTCCTGCCACGCGCCTGGTACGGTGATTATCTTGCGCATCTGCTAAAACAAGCCGGCGAAAATTCCGGGAGGCATCAGTTTTCTCAACACGACGGATACGCCGTCGCGCTGGTGCCGGCAGAGGATGGCCGAACGAAGGTTCACTTGCACACGGGTGTGGAGATTTTTGCCGATCAGATCATCCTTGCGACCGGGCACAGCGATGGCCGCGGCTCCATCACTGTACCAGTGACCGGTGGCGCTTCACTCGATCAGCGTTTACTCGCAAATCCCTGGGACGCAGTTAAACTGGGGGCCGTGCCAAATGACAGCCATTTCTTCATGTGTGGGTCTGGTCTGACGGCACTCGACGTTGTGTACGCGTTGCACCGGCGCAGCGAAAAGTTGCGCTTCACTCTTATGTCCCGCCGTGGTTTGTTGCCCCAACACCACTGCCAGTCACCCCCGAAACTTCAGCCACAAGCGCGGCGGGCGCTTCTCGATCAACTGACTGCCGGCCCTAGGCATTGCATCACCGTCGTACGCAAAGTCATTGCTGAACATCGCGCGAGGGGCGGTGACTGGCGTGAGGTGATCGATAGCCTGCGTCCTGTGGTACCGCAGATCTGGTCAAACTGGTCTGAGGCCGACCGGCGCGCTTTCGTGCGCCATATTGCGCCTTACTGGGACACACATCGTCACCGACAGCCAGCTTCCACGGCAGCGCTTGTCGCGTCACTCACGATGAGTGGGCGTCTCTCGCTTATGGGGGGGCGAATCGAGACAATCAGCGCACATGGCGACGGGCTGCTGCTGGCTATTCGCCCGCGCGAAGCAACGGGCTCGCGCGTTGTGCGCGCATCGTACTTCGTGAATTGCACCGGTGCCGGGATGGCTCCCGCTCATCCAGCTATAGCGTCAGATACAGGACCGCATGCAGATCGCTTACATCGGCCGATAGTACACGCGCGTGATTCCCTTTTTGATCAGTTACGGCGCGACGGGATTGCAAAATTTGACTGGGCGGGGTTGTGTGTTGATGAGTCTTACCGCGTGGTTCGAGTCAATGGCTGTAGCAATCCATCGCTCTTTTATATTGGCCCCGCGCTTAGAAGACGCTTTTGGGAGGCGACGGCGGTGCCCGAATTGCTAACGCATATCGAGCGGATGACGGAGATCATAAGGCGGCAGTTTTCTGCACGTTAAACGCGAGCGCGTTGCCTGACAGGGGCGTGGCTGCAAGCGCACCCTCTGGTTCTGGTTCCGATATCGACGCCTGTCTTGCGATGCAAGCGGCATTGTTGCAAAAATCAGGAAATCAGGCGTAAAGACGACATGACCTCTGTGCTCTCAATCTCAGGCGATACGGACGGACTGCGGGCGAGCGAGGGCTCCCATGCGATTGAGTACACCCCGACACCTCGGTGGCTTGCGAGCCAGTCGCGCGCGCCCACATACTGGAGCCCGTGAGTACCTTGAGCCGGTACATCAAGGTCTCAGCGAGCGATCGCCGGTGGTAGCCGGTCGCCTGCTTCCATTCGCGCCTGCTGCTTCCTTCGATAGCGGCAATAGCTGCATTGCGCCAGGCGGCGCCAGGCGTGCGATCTGGCCACGGCTTCGCTCCCTCGCGCGGCGGAATCGACGGGCTCGCGCCACGCGCGGCGATCCGCGCGTGGCAAGGCCTGGTGTCGGGTACTTCCGGTTCCAACTCAGCCTGCGCGATATTGAAGAACTGCTGTTCGAGCGCGGTGTCATCGTCAGTTACGAGACGATCCGCCGCTGGTGCGACAAATTCGGCGCGGGCTTCGCACATCGCGTCAAAGCTGCTCGCCGCAAACCTGGCAGCACATGGCATCTTGACGAAGTCTTCGTTACGTTGCGCGGTGAGCCTTATCTGCTCTGGCGGGCAGTCGACCAGCACGGTGCCGAACTCGACATCCTGCTGCAGAAACGTCGCGACAAGGCCGCAGCAAAGCGCTTCTTCAAACGCGTGCTGGCCGCCTGTCCCGACGCGCCGCGAAGGATTGTCACCGATCAGTTGCGCAGCTATCAGGCCGCGAAGGCCGAAACTCCCGAACTGGCAAACATCAAACACGTATTCGTCAAAGCCAGTGCTCGGGTGAACAACCGTGCCGAAAATAGCCATCAACCCACGCGTGAGCGCGAACGCCGGATGCGTGGTTTCCGCGATCCTGATCGCACACAAGCTTCGGACCAATTCGCCAGCACTTCGCGCTCAAGCGACATTTACTGCGTGCATCACTCTATCGCAATCAGCTCGCCGCACGCTTTGCCGGGTGGCATCGCTTCACTGGGCTCACCCAAGATCCGTCCGATTTCTGAGCAAATGGTACGTCCTGTGCGAACTTGCGTCTCGAATACCTTAACGTGACAACGCCCCTGCGGCTTGCGTTTGAGCGAGTCGATGAAGTGCCGGTAGTCGATGCCGCGACCGCGCCGTTTGCTTGTGTGTGTGTGACTCTCGCCGTGCTGTGCACGAGCGCGCCGGACAGATAGCAATCGAGCCGATCACTGTAGAGGCGTACCTTCAGACGATGACCGATCAGCCGCGACGGGGCGCTGTACAGGACGCAACGCACGGTAAACGTGCCGCGTGTCACGCGCGCCTCTTCCTCGGCCAAGCAACTCTGTGAACGCTGCTAGCGGCGTTTGGGAACACCAACAGTTGTTCCTGCGTATGCACGAGCCGTTCAACCTATTCATATTCGTCACAGTCATATCGATGGTTGATTCAGGACAACGAACGTCTTTCAAAAGCAGCGCTCAAAGGATGTCCGCGTCGCTCAGGCGCCCCACCTTTTCTCGGCTTTGGTCGACGGTGACCAAACGCACATTCCCATCCGGTTGCAGCTCCAGCACCAAGGTGTGATACGCGAGCAACGACGGTCGATGCCCGACACTCACGCAGGTCATGCCGCGCAGGGCGAGCACCCGGTACAGCCGCGCTTCCGTTGCCACGTCGACCGCACTCGTCGCTTCGTCCAGGCAAACGTAACGCGCCTGGGCAGCCAGTGCACGCGCGAAGCCTATCCGTTGCTGCTCGCCGAGTGACAGCACGCGCGACCAATCGATGACACTATCAAAGCCACCATGCCGGGCAGCAAGATCAGGCAGTGATACCTCGACCAGGAATGCCTGGAGTTCGCTGTCGGTGAACGCCCGGGTTGTCGCCGGATACAGGATCTGCTCGCGCAAGCTACCCAGTAGCATGTACGGCCGTTGTGGCAAGAACAGCACTTCATCGGAGTCCGGCATCGTAATCGTGCCGTTACCCGCGCGCCACAGCCCCGCCATCGCCCGCAACAATGAGCTTTTACCGACTCCGGTCTGCCCCATAATCAGCAGGTGCTCGCCAGCGAAAAGCGTCAGGCACAGGTCCCGCAACAGCGTGCGTTCCCGTCCGGGCGTCTCGACGGTGAGACGATCGAACCGGATGGCTTGGCCACGACGAAGCGTGATCGTGTTGTCCCGACCAGCGCCTTCCCGCTCGACTGCCTGTACTTTCTCGACGATCTGCGCTAGCCGTACCACGTGAGGCGCCGCCGTTGCAAATGTGGGCACGAATCCTGTCAGTCGCTGGATCGCGCCCCGCAGCAGCTCTGCAGAAGCGACACCCTGAGTAATCGTTCCAAATGTAGTTTTTCCACTGAAATACAATGGCACGAGGGCCAGCACCAGCAATACGGTCCAGATCAAGCCGAGACCGGCCTCTGCGGCATTCATGACGAATTGATATTGCAAGGTCGCCACTGCGATACGAACCGCCCGTTGCAAGCGTTTCCCGATGCTCGTGCCCTCTGCCTGTTCGCCGCGATACAGAGCAATGGTTTCGGCGTAGTTCCGTACATGCAGGATGCCAAAGCGCAGATCGGCTTGCGCCACGGTCGATTCGAACTGCAGGCGAATAAACGGGCGGTACAGCCGGGTCTGCCATAGATTTTGTGTTCAAGGCATAACATGTAGCTCAAGGAGCATGTATGCCACGCAAACCCAAGACAACTACCGAAGCGCAGACAGCGTTACCGTCCATTCCGAAGGAGCTGATCGACCAGTTCGTGAAGGGACCCATGACCGCCGAAGCGGTGCACGCCGCTTCAGCCGCGTTCAAGAAGGCGCTGATCGAGCGGGCGCTGGGTGCCGAACTTGGACACCATCTGGGTTATCCGGCGGGT
>NZ_JAMBPS010000107.1:0-10956 GCF_024206515.1 Paraburkholderia sp. CNPSo 3281
ATGACCGAGCCCGAACTCCTGCTTCAGGTCCTGATAGTCGCGCTCGATGCGCCAGCGCATTTTGGTCACGAACACGAGCTGCTCGAGGGTCGCCTCTTCGGGGGCCGTAGTGAGAAAGTATTTGAGCGGCTCCGTATCGCCAGCAGGCCATTCAATGAGCAGCCATTCTTCGTCGCGAACGGTACTTCGCCAATTGTCGCGATGTGCGGGACGGACCCGCACGGCGGCAAAGCGTGAGGAAAGTGCTGCATTGCTACCTTCCCGCCAGGTTACGGTCTGCCAGGCGTTTGCGGGCAGTTGCATAGCCAGTTCCTTCACTGCGAGCGGTTCATGGCCGGGCGCGCGGCGTAACAATGTCGGGGGTTTGTAGCGCCCGCTCCAGGGCTTGGGCGGAAGCGGCGCCGTACCGTGTGCCCATACAGAGGTGCCCGGCCGGATCCCTGCCGCATACAACAAACCCAGTTCAGTTACGCCTTCCCGAAAAGCGGTTTCGTCGCCGTACCCGGCATCGGCGAGCACAATGCCCGGCACAACGCCGGATGCTATAGCCTCTCGAAGTTGGGCCAGCGCAATCTGTGGCTTGGTCTCGAAGGTGAGATCGTCAGGAATGCCCGCGCGACGCGCTCGTTCCCGGTCGTCAATCCATTCCTTGGGGACATACAGCTGCCAGGCAATCGGCAGGCTGCCGCGTTGCGTCGCGATCGACAGGCTCACGGCGATCCGGCAGTTATCCTGTTTGGCCAATTGCCCACAATATTGCCGCGCTACGCCGACCGAATGCTTGCCTTTCTTCGGGAAGCATGTGTCGTCAATAATCCAGTAATAGCCAGCCTCTTCAGCAGTGTGCAGGCCCAAGGCGGGCATCACCCATTCGCGCACCCGATGCAGAACCGCCCGGTCAGACCATTCTGCCTTGGCCACAAAATGGTGGAGTGACTGGTGTTTCGCGCTCGCGTGAAGGGGAGCAATATGCGCAGCCATTGGCTCGACGCTCTTGCGTGACAACGGCATTGCCAGGCCCGAACAGTAACCCTTGAGGCCGGCATGGCGATCGGCGTGCCCCAACGCCTGCGCTAGATGATTCAGATACGCGTCAAATTCGTCGACGTCTTCTCTCATCACGGTCGCCCAAAGTTTGTATTATTGAATACCACCAGGTATCACTACCAGTCATCGGTGGAGGCGCCTTTCTGTGATATGCAGCTACTGTCGTAAATCGACTAAGCTCTTCCAATGTGACTCTATTCAAGGGGACGCTGCCCGTACCACAGCCTCCCATATTCACACCATTTTGCAACTGTTCAGACGACCCTATCGATCGGCTGGATAGGTCACGGTTGAGGTTTGTCGCTGACGCTAACTGTGGAGGTGTCGCGATTTGCCTTATTTGATATCTCCGGACAACAGGTTGCTCCATCACCGGAACGCAGTCATAGGTTTGGTCGTTCGCAAGAAAACTCTTTGACACGTGTACTCCATTGTAACGTTCAATAATCGCTTGGCGCATCCCTTCGAAAGCAGACGGATCATTGACTTTGTATTTACGCGATATTGGGGGTTGATGATCTGACCCAAGAAACGCCCCTGATTCGGGCCAAGAGCGACCAATAAAATCCTGAGCGGCCGCAGCTCTCGTGTCAGCCATGAATCTGTCAAATGATTCAATATGGGAATCCACGCGCTGCGCGTATGCGGGCATTGTCCATGTCAATATCCCGGCCAAACACACAGAAGACACATACTGAATTGTGTTTGCAAGTCTACCGAGTTGTTTGTCGTTGCCGGGACTTACAGCGGGGAATTCTTGTATGCTGAGGTAAATAGACCGCGTCGACATATAATTTTCCTTGGAGTTAGCTTTTTTGCAAGGCAGATATGGAATTGCAGGCGCCAGCTCCTTGGGAGCGCTTCAAGGTCGATGCAATAATTGTACGCGCTCAGCCGCGGAATAATTGCTCAAATGCCCTTCACGAGCGGCCTGGCGGCGTGCTGCCGTAATGAGTGCCTTGTTGCGTGGAGGGGCGGACGGTGCGCTGACCTCCTTATCCAGCGCATTACCGCTGCAACGCGGACAGGACGCCAACGAATTGGCGCGTACGAGTGTCTCGAACCGTAAATTGCAGTTGCGGCATACATAGTCGTAAAGAGGCATGAGACGTTTTCCTCAATGCGCAAGGTTGTGCGACGGAGCATCATTGGCGAAACGCGACGATTCGCGCATGGCGTTTTTGAGTCGGTCTACCGTTAGCAGCAGCTGTAGTCCAAAATCCGTGGCCATGTCGAAAGCAGTTCGCCCATCTGGCGCGACCAAGCTGTCACTCGCACCAAGGGATATTAGCAACCACATGACGTCGACTCTGCCGCTGGCTGCTGCCTGCATCAGGCATGTGACGTCGTGCGCATTGGCATGATCCACATTAAGACCGGCACTGACCAACAGTAGAATCGGCTCGGGCGTTCCGTATAGACATGCGTACCATAGCGCATCGTTTCCGTCGTCGTCGAGCGCACGGACGGGTGCACCTTCGTCGAGCAACGCGGCGACGATACGGTATTCCCCATGCATCGCTGCGAGCATCAGCGGCGTTATGCCGTCAACGCTGCAGGAATGGGCATCCGGAAAGTCGTGCGCCGACAGCCATCTAGCGACTGACGAACGTGCACGAGTTTGCAGACCTTCATCAGCGTGCGGGAGGCTTTGACCGTTCCCTTTTCGACGGGCGGCAGCATCGATTAGCAATGCCATGGAAATTCTCCAGTTAGATTGCGTGAGCGTTGTGATAGCTTGTGTGCATGGGGGCGTCCTCATGAGGAGGCGCCGTGGCGAAACACAACTTAAACCGGTCTGTTTTCGTTAGGATCACGGACTGGACCCATCAGTTCGAGTCCCTGCGCGTAACTGATGGGATCGAAACACAAGTCGAACTTCGACCCTGCGTCGGCGACCGCATCGAGTTTTCCCGCAGTGTCCTTTTTCTTCAGCTCTGCCTTATCGAGATACAGGAGTTCAAGTGTTTCGTTGTAGACCGTCGATTCCACGATAGGCAGGACATAGAATACTGCGCCCTGATAGTGCGCCTGATAGCGACTCGAAAGATCGATGTTGTCGCAGAACAGAAAGTACTTTCCGTTTGGCGAGAGGGCGTCTCCCAACACTTCGGCGACGTCTTTCAGATGTTCGAAACTCAATAGCCACCCCGCGAAAAATAAGAGATGCGGGTCGCCGAGGTCGGCCACTGCCGTGACCTGCTCGCAAGACAGCTCAGGCGGGCGGGCTTCGTCAGCGAGTTGCGGTCCGAAGCGCAGCGCGAGTTCGCCGCGAAAACCGATGCGCCGAGGCGTACTGGTGGGGCCCTTGAACACTGCATTGAGTAAACGGCCCTCGAGCTGCAAGCGGGCGAAAACAGTCTGGTCAAGTTCCTTGTCGATAGTCATATCGTTCATTAGGTTTTCCTCTCAAGTTTGTATAGCTTGTGAAATGGCAGTGACAGTTCGTATTTGGTCAAGAAGCACGGAGTTTCGTATGCAACTTCCGTACCACCAATCCCTCTCTTAGTGGCCCACTGCCATTGACCGAGGCGGGCCGAATCAAATCTGGTTTGCGACAACAACGCACGGTTTGTCAGGAAGCCGACGCTGCGGACGTCGGTAGGCGCCATGCCGGCACGCTTGCTGAAAGCGCGATTTGCAATGCATTTCAACGACTCTGGAGCGTTGGCATAGAAACTGCTCTACAGCGATTCGCGCGGACACCATCCGGCCGATGCGTGACTCCACAGAAGAAGATCATATGGACACTGCACGCTGAGCGCATGATCGCGGCTTTGCAGCCTTGATTGGCAACCTTGGTTTAATCCTTCTATCTCAATGGAGTACCACGATGGCTCAACTTCGGCAGATCGCTTTCTACGGAAAGGGCGGGATTGGAAAATCGACCACGTCGCAAAACACGCTCGCGGCGCTCAGCGACCTCGGGCAAAAGATCCTCATTGTCGGCTGCGATCCGAAGGCAGACTCGACACGGTTGATACTGCATGCGAAGGCGCAGGACACAATTCTCTCTCTCGCGGCGGAGGCCGGCTCTGTGGAGGACCTCGAACTCGAGGATGTCATGAAGATTGGCTACAAAGACATACGCTGTGTGGAGTCGGGAGGTCCTGAGCCAGGTGTCGGCTGCGCGGGTCGCGGGGTGATTACATCGATTAATTTCCTGGAGGAGAATGGCGCCTACGACGGAGTGGACTACGTCTCATACGATGTGCTGGGCGACGTGGTGTGCGGAGGCTTTGCAATGCCAATTCGCGAGAACAAGGCACAGGAGATTTATATCGTGATGTCAGGTGAGATGATGGCTATGTACGCTGCAAACAATATCTCAAAAGGGATTCTCAAGTATGCCAACAGCGGTGGTGTGCGTTTGGGCGGCCTCATTTGCAACGAGCGCAAGACCGACAAGGAACTCGAGCTTGCGGAATCGCTCGCAGCGATGCTCGGCACACGTCTGATCCACTTCGTGCCGCGCGACAACATCGTGCAGCATGCGGAGCTACGCCGCATGACGGTGATCGAGTACGCGCCAGAGAGTGCACAGGCCGCCCAGTATCGCGCGCTTGCAGAGAAGGTGCATAACAACGCCGGCAATGGCGTGATCCCAACGCCGATCACGATGGACCAACTCGAAGATCTCCTGATGGAAAAAGGAATCATAGTGCAGGTCGATGAGTCGAAAGTTGGCAAGACAGCGGCTGAACCGACCGCCTGACGGCTGCGGGGATGACGGTTGCCGTGCGGCGTACGGCAACCGATTCCGGCAATCATATTTCTCCACTTATGGATATGCAATGACCGAAACGGTTGAACAACGTAAGGCGGCTAACAAGGCTCTCATTGATGAAGTGCTGCGAGCTTACCCCGAAAAGATGGCCAAGCGACGGGCCAAGCATTTGGGCACTTTCGAGCAGGGCAGGCCAGACTGTGGGGTGAAGTCCAACATAAAGTCGCTGCCTGGTGTGATGACGATTCGCGGCTGCGCATATGCCGGTTCGAAGGGCGTGGTCTGGGGACCGATCAAGGACATGATTCACGTCAGTCACGGACCGGTCGGCTGCGGCCAGTATTCGTGGGGTTCGCGCCGCAATTATTATGTCGGAACAACCGGAGTCGATACGTTTGTCACGATGCAGTTCACTTCTGACTTTCAGGAGAAGGACATCGTGTTCGGTGGCGACAAGAAACTCGACAAAATCGTCGATGAGATTCAGGAGCTGTTTCCGCTCAACCGAGGCATATCGGTTCAAACCGAATGCCCGATCGGTCTAATCGGCGATGACATCGAGGCGGTCTCGAAGAAGAAGAGCGCCCAGTATGGCGGGCACACAATCGTACCCGTACGCTGCGAGGGATTTCGCGGCGTATCGCAGTCGCTTGGGCATCATCTCGCGAACGATGCGATTCGCGATTGCGTGTTCGACCGGGTCGATCCGAATAAACATTCCGCGCTCGAGTCAACTCCGTACGACGTTGCGATCATCGGTGACTACAATATCGCTGGCGACGCGTGGTCAAGCCGCATTCTCCTTGAGGAGATGGGTTTGCGCGTTATTGCGCAGTGGTCGGGCGATGGTACGCTCGCTGAACTGGAGAATACGCCGCGCTCAAAGCTTAACCTGCTCCACTGCTACCGGTCGATGAATTACATCAGCCGGCATATGGAAGAGAAGTATGGTGTTCCTTGGCTGGAATACAACTTTTTCGGTCCTACCATGATTGAACGGAGCCTGAGAGAGATCGCGAGACGATTTGACGACACGATCAAGACCAATGCCGAGAAGGTGATCGCCAAATACCGCCCGCTGATGGATGCGGTGATCGCGAGATATAAACCACGCCTCGAGGGTAAAAAAGTGATGCTCTTTGTAGGCGGCCTTCGCCCGCGCCACGTCATCGGGGCATACGAAGACCTCGGCATGGAAGTCGTCGGCACCGGCTACGAGTTTGCCCACAACGATGACTATCAGCGCACTACACATCACATTCACGACGGCACGCTAATTTACGACGACGTGACCGGATACGAATTCGAGCAATTCGTCGAACGCATGCGGCCGGACCTCGTCGGTTCAGGAATCAAGGAAAAGTACGTCTTTCAGAAGATGGGTGTTCCGTTCCGCCAGATGCACAGTTGGGATTATTCAGGACCGTACCACGGCTACGACGGATTCGCGATCTTTGCGCGCGACATGGACATGGCAATTTCGAGTCCTGTCTGGACTCTTTCCAAGGCGCCGTGGAAAAAAGCAGCGTGAGCTAGGCGGGCCGTTGGCGATACGGCCGTGTCGCCGGAAGGCTCTTCAGGAAATCGATTCAGGAGCGAGTCATGCCCCAATCAAGCGACAACATTCTCGATCACGAGCTGCTCTTTCGCGAGCCGGAATATCAGGCGCTTTTGCGCAACAAGAAGCAAAATTTTGAGTTCAACCATTCTGATGAGGCAGTGAGGGAGGTTGCAGAATGGACAAAGACTGAAGACTACAAGCAGAAAAACTTCGCGCGCGACTCGCTAACCATCAATCCAGCGAAGGCGTGCCAGCCTCTTGGGGCGGTATTCGTGGCAAACGGCTTTCATAAAACACTGCCGTTCGTGCACGGCTCTCAGGGCTGCGTGGCCTATTATCGCTCACACTTTTCGCGGCACTTCAAGGAGCCGACGTCGTGCGTGAGTTCGTCAATGACCGAAGACGCGGCGGTCTTCGGGGGCCTCAATAATATGATCGACGGTCTGGCGAATGCATACAACCTTTATAAGCCCGAGATGATCGCCGTATCGACGACCTGTATGGCAGAGGTCATCGGTGACGACCTCGATGCATTCATCAAGAATAGTAAGCAGAAGGGGAGCGTTCCGCAAGGCTACGATGTGCCGTTCGCTCATACGCCCGCGTTTGTCGGCAGTCACGTGACGGGTTACGACAATGCTCTACTGGGCATTCTCAAACACTTCTGGGACGGCAAGGCCGGTACCGCAACACCACTCATACGTGTGCAGGACGAGAGCGTAAACTTTATCGGTGGCTTTGACGGTTTCGTGGTGGGCAACATCAAGGAGGTTCGACGTATCTTCGATCTGTTCGGCGTGAGCGTCAACATCATCTGCGATCCTTCCGACACATGGAATACACCGACGGATGGCGAATTCCGCATGTACGATGGTGGGACCACGAAGGAAGAAGTTGAACGTGCACTGAATGCGAAAGCGACGTTCATTTTCCAGGGGTATTGCTGCGAAAAGACGGCGAAGTTTATCGCTGAACATGGCCAAGAGGTAATTGTGCTTAATTCGCCAGTCGGCGTTGCTGGTACCGACCATTTCCTCATGGAGATATCACGTGTCACGGGCCAACCGATTCCACCTGAACTGGAAAGGGAGCGGGGGCAACTCGTTGATGCAATCGCGGACAGTCAGGCTATTCTCCATGGCAAACGCTATGCACTCTACGGCGATCCCGATCAGATGCTAGGTTACACGCAATTCCTGCTCGAGCTCGGTGCAGAGCCGGTGCATGTTGTGTCGACAAACGGTAACGACGGCTGGGCAGAGAAGGTCAAGGCGTTGTTGGACGCGTCGCCGTACGGTGCGGGATGCAACGCCCATCCGAAGCGCGATCTCTGGCATCTGCGCTCGCTGCTATTTACCGAACCAGTCGATTTCCTGATCGGCAACACTCATGGGAAGTACCTGGAGCGTGATACGGGGACACCGCTAGTGCGACTCGTGTTTCCTATTTTTGACCGGCATCACTATCACCGTTTTCCGACGTGGGGGTATGAGGGAGGATTGCGCGTTCTATTAGCACTACTGGACGAATTCTTCGAAAAGCTCGACGCGAGTACGGTCGATATTGCGAAGACTGATTACAGTTATGACATTGTTCGCTGATGGCAGAATGGTTGTTGCCTAGGCTTGGTTTGCCCAGCCCCTCGACGTGGGCCATCGTGCGCGGCCGCTCGGCAGAGTGCGGTCCGCACGACTTTTTGACTAAGGGCTGTTTACATTCGATGAAATGTGTTTACATCTTGTCTTTTGCGCGAGCGGGCCAAGATGATTCGAACGTTATTGAGCGATGAAGTATGGGCCCGAATCGAATCCGTCTTGCCGGGCAAAGAAGGCGATCCAGGGCGAACGGCGACCGACAATCGTTGGTTTGTCGAAGCTGTCCTCTGGATCGGCCGGACCGGCTGCCCGTGGCGCGATTTGCCGAAGGCGTTCGGCCGATGGCATACGGTGTACATGCGTTTCTCCAGGTGGCGTCGCAAGGGTGTGTGGGAACGCGTGATCCTCGCCGTGGCCGACGAAACCGAGATCAAGCATGTGTTGATCGATTCGACCATCGTGCGCGCACACCAGCATTCGTCCGGAGCTCAAAAAAAACGGTCCGCAAGCGCTCGGTCGCTCGCGAGGTGGACTGACCACCAAGTTGCACCTGGCCGTCGATGACGCCGGACGCCCCCTGCGGTTGATTGCCACCGAGGGACAAGTTTCCGATATTTCGTGCGCGAATGAACTGGTTGAGCATTTGCGCACCGGTGCGGTCATCGCTGACAAGGGCTACGACTCGAACGCCTTTGTGGAGAGTATCCGCACTACGCGTGCGAAGGCCGTAATCCCGCCGCGTTCGAACCGCAAGACCAAGCGTCGCTATAGCCGTGTGCTGTATCGGACCCGGAACATCGTCGAACGCTTTTTCAGTCGTATCAAACATTTTCGTCGTGTCGCCACTCGCTACGACAAACTCGCAGGGAACTATCTCGCCTTCGCTTCGCTTGCCTGTGCCTTTGGAGCGCTGATGAAAATGTGAACAGAACCTAGTTTTCCACAGCACCCAGGTATGACCGCGCTCCGTCGTCCGATTCGCATCTATCCTCTAAAAGCCCCTGCTCGAAGTTGCAAATCTCGATGAATTAACTCGATGCAATTAGAGAAGGCAGCGGCAGTAAGCCCGACTGGTGTAAAGGAGGATTCGCACACTCATCTTCTCTGAGGAGCACGCAAATGGACGCGTCTGACACATCCCTCCGAGGGAGAATACGACGCTAGGTGGCCGCCTGCACGTGGCATTTGAACTGGGCGAGAAGACTGGAAGCTCTCACTGGGTGATGGACGGCGAGCCGCTGGCCATGCGTGATGTGATCGCAGAACTCAGGAGCTACGTATGCAAGGCATAGCCGCTGCCTCGAGTAAACTGCTGGAACAGGGCGAGCTTGAACAGTCAACGGGGCGGCGGTCGCTTGAGCAGTTGCTTGCCGCTGAGAGCGTTGATCGAGCCGTGCGCGTGGTCAACCACCAGATGTGGTTGGCGAAGTTCCCGGTGGATCGCGATCTGGGTGGGTTCGACTGCGACGGCTCGCCAGTTTATCGCAAGCCCGGTATGCGTCGATCCAGCGCAGTTGCGACTCGTGCTCGGCAGGCTGATGCCAGCATGATTGCTCGCCCAGCGGTACTCACATATGGCTGGCAACGGGTGTTAGCAGGTTGCTGAAGTACCGCTGAAACACGTCATCGCGCAGAGTTCGTGAAGCGTTGATAGATGAACCACCACTTGCCCACTGGAGATCATGCGCGGCGCCGACACGTTCACTGAGAGTCTGTTTTCCATGCGCAAGCTGGACGACTTCGTCCCAAAGTCGCATCCGTTGCGTTCGATCCGCGTGATGGCGAACGAAGCGCTGGCGAAGATGGATCGACTGTTCGCCGAGATGTACGAAGCGGACATAAAAGGTGGACGGCCGAGCATCGCACCGGAGAAGTTACTGCGAGCCATGCTGATCCAGGTGCTCTACAGCATCCGCTCTGAGCGGCAACTCATGGAGCAGGTGCAGTACAACCTACTGTTTCGCTGGTTCATCGGCCTGGCGATGGACGACGAGGTGTGGGTACCGACGGTCTTCACGAAGAACCGCGAGCGCCTGATCAAGCATGATGCGGTCATCGAATTCTTCAACGAAGTGGTGGCCATCGCCGAGAAGAAGTGTCTGCTCTCGGGTGAGCATTTCAGCGTGGACGGCACGCTGATCCAGGCGTGGGCCGGACACAAGAGCTTTGTACGCAAGAATGGCGACGATCAGGACAACGACGGTGGCGGTGCGGGCGATTTCAAGGGCGAGAAACGCAGCAACGAGACACATCAGTCAAGAACCGACCCAGATGCGCAGCTCTATCGCAAAGGCAAAACGGCCAGCGAATTGCGGTACATGGGCCATACGCTGACCGATAACCGGCACGGCCTGGTGGTCAACGCGCGCGTGACACGCGCCGACGGGCATGCCGAGCGCGAAGCGGCCAAGATCATGATCCACGACGCACGGCAAGCGGTGGAGGACCCGAACGTAGAAATTACGTTGGGGGTTACGATGCCCAGGAATTCATCGAGGCGTGTCAACAGATGAAGGTCACACCGCACGTTGCGCAAAACACCTCGGGGCGGCGTTCGGCAGTGCCCGATACGATTGCCTCGAGCGCGGGCTACGCCATTTCGCAGCAAAAGCGCAAGTTGATCGAACAAGGTTTCGGCTGGGCCAAGACCGTGGGACGCATGCGCCAGGTGATGGTGCGCGGGTTGAAGAAGGTGGACCAGATGTTCGTGTTGAACATGGCAGCCTACAACCTCGTGCGCATGCGATCGCTGGCACAGTTCCGTCCATAGTGGCGGGCAAAAGGGGTCTGCCATAGATTTTGTGTTCAAGGCATAACATGTAGCTCAAGGAGCATGTATGCCACGCAAACCCAAGACAACTACCGAAGCGCAGACAGCGTTACCGTCCATTCCGAAGGAGCTGATCGACCAGTTCGTGAAGGGACCCATGACCGCCGAAGCGGTGCACGCCGCTTCAGCCGCGTTCAAGAAGGCGCTGATCGAGCGGGCGCTGGGTGCCGAACTTGGACACCATCTGGGTTATCCG
>NZ_JAMBPS010000108.1:0-10363 GCF_024206515.1 Paraburkholderia sp. CNPSo 3281
CGTGGAATGCGCGCATCGTGCGCCCGCCCTCCGCCCAGCGCAACATCGTCAAACCCGCCAATTGGCAGAACTACGCATATCCCTTCATCTACGGGCAGTTCGATCAATCGCTCTTTCCGACCAATGACTGGCGCGAGTGCTGCCTGAAAGCGCTCTCGATCATGGAGATCCGCAACTGGGCGCCCGACCTGATCGAGCGCGATGACGAGTCGCTGATCCAGCAGATCCGCACGCGTGTGCTGCCGCGGCGCGGCGTGTTCGCCATGCCCGAGGAGATCATCATCACAAATGGCTGCCAGCAGGCGCTCTATCTCGTCGCCGACCTGCTGTGCGGCAAGAACACGACCGTCGGCTTCGAGAATCCGGGATATCCCGATGCACGCAATATTTTCGTGAATCGCAACGCGCAGCTGCTCGAATTGCCGATCGACGGCGAAGGGATCGACCCGGTGCGCCTGCGCGACTCGCTCGCCCGCTGCGATTACGTGTTCGTCACACCGAGCCACCAGTGCCCGACCACGGCCACCATGCCCATCGCGCGCCGCCAGGCGCTGCTCGAACTGGCCCAGCAGCACGACTTCGTCATCATCGAAGACGACTACGAGAGCGAAAACACCTTCTCCGGCACGCCGCATCCCGCCTTGAAGAGCCTCGACACGGCCGATCGCGTGATCTACGTGGGCAGCCTTTCGAAGACGTTCGCCCCCGGCCTGCGTCTCGGTTACGTGGTCGGCCCGAAAGAGCTCGTGCGCGAGCTGCGCTCGCTGCGCCGGCTGATGGTCCGGCACCCGGTGGCCTATATCCAGCGCGCGTTCGCGACGTTCCTCGCGCTCGGACACCACGACGCGCTGCTGCGCCGGCTCGCGCATGCCTACAAGGAGCGCGCCCGCGCGTTGATGGCGGCGCTCGACACCCATCTGCCCGAGGTACGCTACGTGCCGATCGGCGGTGGTGCCTCGTGCTGGGTCGAGGGCCCGGCGTGGCTGGACTCTTCACGCCTCGCAGACGATGCACGCGAGGCCGGCATCCTGATCGAGCCCGGCGGCGTGTTCTTCGCCGACGATGCCGAACACAGCCCGTGGTTCCGCATGGGCTTCTCCGCCATCAAGCTCGAGAAAATCGAGCCCGGCGTGCGCGCGCTCGCCGAGGTCGTGCGCAAGCAGCGGCCCGCCTGAGCTTCTCAGGAAGTCTCCGGGCGCTGGCCCAGGCGAAAGCTCCGCACTGGTGCTACCGCCATCGAGAGGCAAACCCTAACGTGTCGATATACCGTGCCGCGCGCGAGTCCTCGCGCACCGGACGGCACCGGCTTTTCCACTGGAGACACGTATGGCAGACACGCTCAGCGCCCAACCCGCCGTCACGGCCGACACGCTCGCCGCCTTTTCCGACGCCTTCAACCGCCATGACGCCGGCGCGCTGATGGGGTTCATGACCGAAGACTGCGTGTTCGACGCGGCCGGCGGCCCCGAGGTATACGGCACCCGCTTCGTCGGGCGTGAGGCGGTGCGCGCCGCTTTCGAAGCGGTCTTTCGCACGTTCCCCGACGCCCATTGGGGCGACGGCCGCCACTACGTCGCGGGCGAACGCGGCCTATCCGAATGGGTGTTCAGCGGCACGCATGCCGAAGGCTGGCGGATCGAAGCCGAAGGCTGCGATCTCTTCGAATTCCGCGACGGCCTGATCGCCGTGAAGCGCGCGTTCCGCAAGGAGCGCCCGAAGCAGGCCGCCTGACCCGCGTGCAGCGGCGCAGCGGCGCACCGGCGCACCGGCGCATCGGCGCATCGGTCGCCCAGTGTTTTGAAACGAAACGTTCCATTCCATTTCAGATTCACCCATCAAGGACGGAATCCCTTGACCCTCATTGGGTGCCGAATAGCATTCAAAACACGGCGTTCCGTCAAACGATAACCGGAGACAGTTGATGAGCGAAAAGACCCCCACCCAGACGGCCAGCGGCCCGCAGGACATGACCCCGTCCGAGGCCTTTGTCGAAACCCTCGCGGCCAACGGCGTGACCGACATGTTCGGCATCATGGGCTCCGCGTTCATGGATGCGATGGACATCTTCGCGCCCGCCGGCATTCGCCTCATTCCCGTCGTTCACGAGCAGGGCGCGGCGCACATGGCCGACGGCTACTCGCGCGTATCGGGCCGCCACGGCGTCGTGATCGGCCAGAACGGTCCCGGCATCAGCAACTGCGTGACGGCCATTGCGGCGGCTTACTGGGCCCATAGCCCGGTCGTGATCGTCACGCCCGAAGCCGGCACGATGGGCATCGGCCTCGGCGGCTTCCAGGAAGCGAATCAGTTGCCGATGTTCCAGGAGTTCACGAAGTACCAGGGCCACGTGACGAACCCCGCGCGCATGGCCGAGTACACCGCGCGCTGCTTCGACCGCGCCATGTCCGAAATGGGCCCGACCCAGCTCAACATTCCGCGCGATTACTTCTACGGCAAGATCAAGGCCGAGATTGCGCAGCCGCGCCGGCTCGACCGCGGCCCCGGCGGCGCCGAAAGCCTGAACGAAGCGGCCGATCTGATCGCGGCCGCGAAGTTCCCCGTCATCATTTCCGGTGGCGGCGTCGTGATGGGCGACGCGATCGAAGAGTGCAAGGCGCTCGCCGAACGCCTCGGCGCGCCCGTCGTGAACAGCTACCTGCACAACGATTCGTTCCCGGCGAATCATCCGCTCTGGTGCGGCCCGCTCGGCTACCAGGGATCGAAGGCCGCGATGAAGCTGATCTCGCGCGCGGACGTCGTGATTGCGCTGGGCTCGCGCCTCGGACCGTTCGGCACGCTGCCGCAACATGGTATGGACTACTGGCCAAAAGACGCGAAGATCATCCAGATCGACGCCGATCACAAGATGCTCGGCCTCGTGAAGAAGATTTCGGTGGGCATTTGCGGCGACGCGAAGGCTTCGGCGCAGGCGTTGACCGAGCGCCTCGCGAACCGCACCCTCGCGAGCGACGCCAACCGCGCCGAGCGCGCCGACCAGATCGCCACCGAAAAGGCCGCGTGGGAAAAGGAACTCGACTCGTGGACGCACGAGCGCGACGCCTACAGCCTCGACATGATCGAAGAGCAGAAGCACGAGCGCCCGCCCACCGGCGGCGAGTATCTGCATCCGCGCCAGGTACTGCGCGAACTCGAGAAGGCGATGCCCGAGGACGTCATGGTGTCGACCGACATCGGCAACATCAACTCCGTCGCGAACAGCTATCTGCGCTTCAACAAGCCGCGCAGCCTCTTCGCCGCGATGAGCTGGGGCAACTGCGGCTACGCGTTCCCGACCATCATCGGCGCGAAGGTGGCCGCGCCCCACCGCCCCGCGATCGCGTATGCGGGCGACGGCGCCTGGGGCATGAGCCTGATGGAAACGCTCACCTGCGTGCGCCACAACATTCCGGTGACGGCAGTCGTGTTCCACAACCGCCAATGGGGCGCCGAGAAGAAGAACCAGGTGGACTTCTACGATCGCCGCTTCGTGGCCGGCGAGCTGGAAAGCCCGAGCTTCGCCGGCATCGCGAAGGCGATGGGCGCGGAAGGCATCGTGGTGGACAAGCTCGAGGACGTGGGTCCGGCGCTCAAGCGCGCCATCGATCTGCAGATGAACCAGGGCAAGACGACCATCGTCGAGATCATGTGCACGCGCGAGCTGGGCGATCCGTTCCGCCGCGACGCGCTCTCGAAGCCCGTGCGCCTGCTCGACAAGTACAAGGACTTCGTCTGAAGGGCCAGCCGCAGCCCGCGCGCGCCGTATGTTGCAGGCAGGTGCGCGCGGGCTGCGTCCGATCGCCGGCCGCAGGCGGGGCACCCGCTTGTGGCCGGTTTTCGTCTGGACACGCCAGCTGCTGGCGTGAGTCCTTCCGTTTGTGCGTCCATGAGCCCATGACACCATGAAAGCCCTGAACCGTATCGTGGAAAGCGCGCGCCTCGCGCCCATGCGCATCGTGCTGTGCGAAGCCGATGACCCACGCGTGCTCGCCGCCGCGGCGCGAGCGAACCAGGAGGGCATCGCGCGCATCATGCTCCTGGGCGACCCGGGCGCGATTCGCGCGGCCGCCGCGCGCGAGTCGGTCGATCTCGGCGAGATCACGCTGATCGACCCGCAAAAGAGCGCATGGCGCGCGGCCTTCGCCGACCAACTGGTCGCGCTTCGCGGCGCTAAAGGCATGACGCCCGCGCTCGCGTGGGAGGAGGCCGCGAAGCCGCTCGTCTTTGCCAACCTGATGGTGCGTCTCGGCCACGCGGACGGGTCGGTGGCGGGCGCGGTTCACACGAGCGCCGATGTGGTGCGCACGGCCATCCAGCTGATCGGCGTCGAGCCGTCGTTCAAGCTTGTGTCGAGCTTCTTCCTGATGATGCTGTGCGAGCCGTTTCATCGCTATAAAGGCGGCCTGATCTTCTCCGACTGCGCGCTCGTGGTGGACCCCGACGCCGCGCAACTCGCCGAGATCGCCATGGCCGCCGCCGACAGCGCGCGCAGCCTGCTGATGGAAGAACCGCGCGTCGCGATGCTGTCGTTCTCGACGAGCGGCAGCGCCCACCATGCGAGCGTGGATAAGGTGATCGAGGCGACACGGCGCGTGCACGAGCAGCGCCCCGCCCTCTGCGTGGACGGCGACGTGCAGCTCGACGCGGCGCTCGTGGCCGAGATCGCCGAGCGCAAGATCGAGCATTCGCAGTGCGGCGGCCACGCGAACGTGCTGGTGTTCCCGAATCTCGATGCGGGCAATATCGGCTACAAGCTCGCGGAGCGTCTCGGCGGCGCGAAGGCCATCGGCCCGCTGATGCAGGGTCTGAACCGGCCCGCCAACGACCTCTCGCGAGGCTGCTGCCCCGAGGATATCTATTACGTGATCGCTACGACGGCGGTCCAGGCGCAGACGGCCCGCCAGCGCGACGTCACTCACTCGAAGGAACCCCACGCAGCATGACGCATGAGAAGGTCCTGGTGCTGATCGCCGTGATCGGCGCGGCCAGTTATTTTCAGACGATCACAGGCTTCGGCCTCAGCATGATCGTCATGGGCGCCACGAGCGGCTTCAGCCTCGCGCCGCTCGCAAGCATCGCCACCCTGCTGAGTCTCGTCACGCTCGCGAACAGCGCGGCGGCACTGCCCGGCAAGCTTCACCATATCGACTGGCGGGCGGTGGGCGCCGCGACGCTCGGCGTGCTGCCCTCGGTCGTGGTGGGTGTCCTGGTGCTCGACTACCTAAGCGCCTCGGCCTCCGGCATGCTGCAATTGCTGCTAGGCGCCGTCGTGCTGTACGGCGGCCTGGGCGCCGCGCTGCGGCCCGCGCCGCTCGCGCAACGCTCGGGCGACCGCAGCTTTTTCGTGAGCGGCGTGTGCGGCGGCCTCCTGAGCGGCATGTTCGGCGTGTCCGGACCGCCGCTCATCTTCCAGTTCTATCGCCAGCCGCTCAAGCTGATCGAGATTCGCTGCGCGCTGATCCTGCTTTTCACGGTGACGTCGCTCACGCGCGTGCTGTTCAGCGCCTGGGAGGGCGAGCTTCCCGCTTCGATCTGCATCGAGGCTGCGCTCGCCGCGCCGGTCGTGATGCTGATGACGCTCGCGGCGCGCCACTACCCGCCGCCGCTTTCCTCCCTCGCGATGCGCAGGCTGGCGTTCGGCGTGCTGATGATCATTGGCGCTTCGCTCGTGCTGTGTGCGGTGAAGGCGCTGATGGTTTGATGTGAGCCGGGGATTGCCCGCACAGGAATCGATAACTGCGCGCAGGCCGCGCCCATTGCGCTAACGCGGCGCCCCGATCCATTGCGCGAGACCGATCAGCCGCGCCATATCGAGCGCCTCGCCGGAGTCGAGCGCGACGCAATGCCGGTAGTACGGACTGAGGTCCAGCCCGACACCCAGCCCAATCACATCGACATCGCGCATCGCCTCGTGCCTCGCCACCACCTCCTTCAGGTGGTTGTCGAGATAGAAGGCGTCGTTCGTCTGCGCCGTTGCCGTGTCCATCGGGCTGCCGTCCGAGATCGCAACGAGAATGCGGCGCGCCTCGGCGCGGCCCGCGAGCCGCGCGCACGCCCATTCGACGGCCTCCCCGTCCACGCCCTCGCGAAACAGGTCCGCCTTGAGAAGCGCGGCGATGGCCGGGCGGGCGCGCCGCCAGCTCTCGTCGGCGGACTTGAACACCATGTGGCAGGTCTCGTTCAGGCGCCCCGGGTGGGGCGGTCGCCCGCCCCCGAGCCAGTCCGCACGTCCACGGCCGCCGTTCCAGGCGAGCGTCGTGAAGCCGAGCACTTCGGTCGCGATGCCCGCCTGCTCGCATGCGCGCGCGAGCAGATCGACCATCATGGCAACGGGCTCGATATGCGCCTTCATGGACCCCGAGCAATCGATCAGGAAGCCCACCACGCAATCGCTGCGCGGCTCGAATCGCTCGCGCCTGAACACGCGCCGCTCGGCGGGCGAGCTGACGACCTGCGCGAGGCGTCGGCCGTCGATCCGGCCGTCCTCCTCGCCGAAGAGCCAGCCGTCGTGCTGCGGCACCGCAATCGCCATCTGCAGCGTGCGCGCGAGCCGCGCAACGTTGATGCCGCACGCGGCGATGCGCTCGTCGAGCCGCTCCCGATACTCGCGCAGCAGCGCTTCGCGCACGCGGGTGGCGGGCCGAATCTCGCGGTCGTACTGCGTCGTGTATGCGCGATAGCCATTCGCCGCCTCGGCCAGCACGCGGCTCACGCCGCTCGGGGCGAGCGCGGGCAGCTCGACACTCGTTTCGTCGAAGTCGACCCACAGGGAGAACGACGTCAATGCGTCGTCGGTTGCGCGCGCTTCCTCGGCGTCGTCCCCTGCCCGCGCCGCGCGCGCGTCGTCGAGCATCGTCGCGACGCGGCGCGCCAGCTCGCGGGCATGCGTCGCGTAGGCGCGTTGATCTGCGCGAGTCGCGCGCAGCCCCGCAACTTGCACGCCGATCGCAGGCACGATGCCGGCGCGTGTCGCTTCGATCAGATCCTCGGTCTCGTCGAGCACGGGCCAGCCGCTCACGCGCGACCAGACGATCTGCGCCACCGTATAGAGCAGGATGCCGAGATGGCCTTCGCTCAAGCCCGCCCGGCACCAGGCGCGCGACCACGTTTCGAACCGGTGCCGCAGGTTGTGCGCGAGGCCCGGCATGCCGGGCGGCAATTGCGCCTCGCAGCGCACCTGCTCGAACAGCTCGAACAGCAGGCGCTCGATCGGGGCTTCGGGAGACAGCAGCCGGTGCAACGCTGCATCGGAATGGAGAAGCCGCTGCCCGGCGGCGTCGGCGGCGCCACGCAGCGAGGCGAACTCGTCCTCGTAGACGTTGCTGCGCAGGTGCGGCGCATGAAGCGGCAAGGGCCTCGACTCGCGGCAAAGCCGGCCGCCGCGATAATGCAGCGCGGCGTCGCCGGTGAGCGCGCGCACGGCGGCCGCGCATAGCGCCTCGCGCCGCAGCGCGGCGCGCACGGCCTCGGGCGTGGGCACGGACGTCACGCGCGCGGCTCCCGCAGTTCGCCGCCCTCGCCGCCCCTCGCGGTGGACGCCGCGTCCAGCTCGACGCCAAAGCAGCGCTGGTAATACTCGGCGACGATCGGCCGCTCCGCCTCGTCGCATTTATTGAGGAACGTGAGCCGGAACGCCAGCGCGGGATCGCGGAAAATCTGGCAGTTCTCGGCCCAGTCGATGACGGTGCGCGGCGACATCAGCGTGGAAAGATCGCCGGTCGCGAACCCTTTGCGCGTCAGCGCCGCCATGCTGATCATCGAATCGATGAGCTGCCGGCCCGCGTTTTCGGTCATCTCCGGCACGCGGGCGAGCACGATGCCGGCCTCCTCCTCGCGCGGCAGATAGTTGAGCGTGGCGACCACGTTCCAGCGGTCCATTTGCGCGTGATTCAGCATTTGCGTGCCGTGATACAGGCCGTTGAGGTTGCCGAGGCCGATCGTATTGGTGGTCGCGAAGAGGCGGAAGTGCGCGTGCGGGCGGATCACGCGATTCTGGTCGAGCAGCGTGAAGCTGCCGTCGCGCTCGAGAATACGCTGGATCACGAACATCACGTCGGGGCGGCCCGCATCGTATTCGTCGAAGATCAGCGCGACCGGGCGCTGCAGCGCCCACGGTACGATACCCTCCTGGAACTCCGTGACCTGGCGGCCGTCGCGTACCACGATGGCGTCCTTGCCAACGAGATCGAGCCGGCTGATATGGCCGTCGAGATTCACGCGTACGCAGGGCCAGTTCAGGCGCGCGGCGACCTGTTCGATATGCGTGGACTTGCCGGTGCCGTGCAGCCCCTGCACCATCACGCGCCGGTTGCGCGTAAAGCCGGCGAGTATCGCGAGCGTGACTTCGGGGTTGAAGCGATAAGCCTCGTCCACGTCCGGCACGTGGGCGTCGCGCTCGCTGAAGGCCGGCACCATCAAGTTCGAATCGAAGCCGAAGCGCTCGTGCACCGACACCATGCGGTCCGGCCCCTCCATCGCGCGTTCTGTGGTCATCGCGTCCTCCTTATCGCTTTCATGACTGCATACAGGCGGCGGCTTCATTTGCCGAAGCGGCCCGCACCTGTCTCTGTAGCGGCGGGCGGCCACGCCGCGAAGGACGGCGCGTAGTCGCGGGCGCGCTCACGGATGCGCGCGCGGCGCTGCAGCCATGCGTAGGTGACGAGCACCACGGCGAGGCTCGCCACGCCGAGCCAGAGCGGCTTGCGCTGCTCGGGGATGAACGCCATCGCCACGAGAATACCCACCATGCCCGTAATCGCAACCCATGTGAGGTAGGGGAAGCACCACATCTTCACGCGTAGCTCGCCAACGGCCACCGGATCGAGGCGTTTGCGCAGGCGCAATTGCGACAGGGCGATCAGCAGATAGACGAAGATTGCGACCGTGCCATACGAGTTGACGAGGAACGCGAACACCGTATCCGGCGATACGTACGACATCACGACCGACACATAGCCGAACACGGTGCCAAGCAGGATCGCGCGCACCGGCACGCCACGGCGGTTGACTTTCGCGAGCGCCGCTGGTGCGTCGCCGTGGCGGGTCAGCGCGAACAGCATGCGCGAGGCCGCATAGAGTCCCGAGTTGAGCGCCGAGAGCACGGCGGTCAGCACGATCGCGTTCATGATGTTCGCGGCGGCGGGCAAGCCCATCACCTGGAGCGCGCTCACATAGGGCGTCGACATGGCCGGCGAATTCCACGGCACGAGCGCGACCACGAGCAGTACAGAACCGACGTAGAACACGAGCACGCGCGTGATGACGGAGTTCGTGGCTTTCGCGACGGCCTTGGCGGGCTCGCGCGCCTCGGCCGCCGCGATCGTGACGATCTCCGCGCCGAAGTAAAAGCCCGTTGCCGCGACGGCGCCGCTCAACACCGGCCCGATGCCCTTCGGCATGAGGCCGCCATGGCCGAGCAGCGTCGGCAATACGGCGGTCGTATGTAGCGACGACGGCCACAATCCAAGGACATAGAGGCCGCCGAGAAAGAGGAAAACGATGATCGCCGCCACCTTGATCGAGGAGAACCAGAACTCGAATTCGCCGTAGCTGCCCACCGAGATCAGGTTCGTCGCGCTCAGGAGCACGAGCAATACGAGGCTGATGAGCCAGGCGGGCGCGTCCGGTAGCCAGAACTGGACGAGCTTGGCGCCCGCCACCGCCTCGACGGCGACCACGATCACCCAGAAGTACCAGTACATCCAGCCGGTGAGGAAGCCTGCCAGCTTGCCCGGTCCGCGCCAGGTGGCGAATGCTAGACGCGCATATTCGTAGAACGAACCGACTGCGGGCATGGCGCACGCCATTTCGCCGAGCATGCGCATCACCAGCACGACGAGGCCGCCGGTGATGAGGAATGAGAGCGCGGCGGCTGGGCCGGTCTGCTGGATCACGACGCCGCTGCCGACAAAAAGACCGGCGCCGATCACGCCGCCTAGCGCGATCATTGTCATGTGGCGCTGCTTTAGGCCACATTTCAGTTCCTGGTTGTCCATCGGGGGTTGCATGTCACCTCCACAGATTTTCGGTTCGATTCTCGAGGCGCCTTTTGGGTGGCGCTTTTTTTGTGGTTTTTTGGGTTTTTTGGGTTTTCCTGTGTTCGCGTCGGTATGCCAGTGTTGCCCCTGTGCGGGGCAATGCTCTCAACTTAAGCCCCGGAAGTGCTTGTAAACGAACCGTGGGACCTGTAAACTTCACACCATAACTTCCTGATAAATCAACGATATGAACTCAAATACCGGCGTCTTCCCGACTTCTGGCTGAGTTCTCCGATTTCCTGTTCGATCCGGCGCTCGCCGAGCGCGTGCGCCGCACCCCCACCGCCTTTACCCGCAATCGCACACTGACGTTGCCGCGCATGGCCGCG
>NZ_JAMBPS010000109.1:0-9529 GCF_024206515.1 Paraburkholderia sp. CNPSo 3281
CAGGACGGAAGCGGTGTCGCCGGCCGCTACCGTGCAACGGCTGGGAGCACGTACGCCATCACCGAGTGACAGCTTCCAGTTCTTTTCGCCCAATTCAAAGGCGACAAACAGCCTGCCGGTGATCGCGGTGTCCTGTGCTTGCAGGGTTCTCTCGGGTGCGTCCATTTGCGTGCTCCTTCCGGGAAACGGTCCAGATAAACCGTTTTACTCCTGGGGGCTTACGCGGGCTGTCCCTCATAGTATCTGAAGTGGTCCAGGTGACTGAGCAAAGACCGCAGTCATCTCGGCAGCATTGGCACCCAAAGCAATCCCGACTGGCATCTCGGTGCCGCTTTTCACACGCTTGTACGCAGTAGCCGATCCAGTTGCTGGCATCACCGCGTGCAATATTCCAAGGATATTGGCGTTGCCACCCATTTTTTCCGAATACCACCGTGAAACGAGGCCACCCATTGAATGGGTCACTAAAATAACGTAGTCGCATTGCTTGCGTTGGCTTCGGTAGTAATTCTGAAATTCGTTAATCTTCTCGCTCAATCGATTGGTGGAATCGGCGTTCGACTGCAACCAGTTGTATCCGACCGCGTGTACCGGCAAATGATATTTATAAGAAAGCGCCACCTCGTCATAGGAAAGCGGAGCGATCCCCGGGACTGGATCGCGCAAGTCTTTCATCAGTGTCGCTCGCCACCCGTTCTTGCAGGTATCCGCGTCGTTTAGAGCATTTTCAAGCCACGGCAGGAATGTCCCGTAGCTCATGTTGGCAACCTCGCCCCAACCCCGACGACGCAACTCAGCATCCGAAAGTCGTGTGCCTGCCGGTAGCGCACCTCCGCTATAAACCAAAGTATTTACTGGATCGAGTTTCAACTTGCGCTTCTCTGGTCCTCGACTACCCCATTCCTTCAAGACGCTCCAGGTGGTGTTTGCGAGCCATACTGGCCTCTGGCTTAAATCCATCAAATTTGTACCCATCACGCCCGGGACAAGGATGACCGGAATCACGCGATTTGGGATCATGTAACACACCGCGGTGCTGTCATCTGGAGGAGACGTAACAGAGATGTAGTGCGCGGAGCCATCGTCCGCGACCCTTACCGGGATAATACGTTCGTTCGTGGCCATGCAACTGCACTCCGTTTGTTCTTAATTCGAGAAACCAAGAAGCGGATGAATCACAATCACGACGACCAAAATTCATTAATCCGTTGCGCTCAATTTATCGAGCTTTTGTGAACGAATACTGAAAATGAATTCCGAAAAATCGAGAGCCGGACAAATAGACTCTCTTTGTCATTTCAGAAGGTTACGGCGCCGAGCTTGAGATCGCTGGCGTCATGATGCGATAGCCATTTCGAGCGCCAATCATGTGTGACGCTCGCCATTTTGCACCCCTGCTAGCTGGCATGCGCGGTACAGTTGATCTCAATTCACAAAAATCTGACGCAGGCCAATCTTTCACATTTCCATGTGATCTGAAATTCGAATATAAGACTAGTCTGATTTAACACCTGTCGAACAGGTCAAACTAAGATCGAATCTCACAATACGCCAACGAAGCTTAACCATAGAAAGCCAAGGTCTGCTCAACCTGTCACTTTGCCACTGTTTCTTTATATTTAATTATGAGCATGCCTCAGTTATACAAAGAAACAGCTCACCGTCCACCTGCTCCGCGATTCCGCCCACTGCCCCCAACATCAATTCGCTCTCACAACCCTCGTACTCGTCCCCCGGCTTCCTTGATACCGCGTAACAGGTCTACCGCTCATTTGCCAAAGCAAACGCCCCGACGGGCGATAACCCGTCGGGGCGTTTGCATGACTGCTTGCATGCTGCGCACCTGGCGCGCAGCACGGCAAAAGCGAAGCTTAGCGCTGCGCGATCGGCTTCGCTTCGCGCGGCGTTTCGCCGATGAACAGCTGGCGCGGACGGCCGATCTTCTGCTCGGGGTCGGCGATCATCTCGTTCCATTGCGCGATCCAGCCCACCGTACGTGCCATCGCGAAGATACACGTGAACATCGAGGTCGGGATGCCCAGCGCGCGCTGCACGATACCCGAGTAGAAGTCGACGTTCGGGTACAGCTTGCGCGACACGAAGTATTCGTCTTCCAGCGCGATCTTTTCGAGCTGCATGGCGAGCTTGAAGAGCGGATCGTCGTGCAGACCAAGTTCGTTCAGCACTTCGTAGCACGTTTCGCGCATGAGCTTCGCACGCGGATCGTAGTTCTTGTACACGCGGTGGCCGAAGCCCATCAGCTTCACGCCCGAGTTCTTGTCCTTCACCTGCTTGATGAACTCAGGGATGTTGTCCGGCGAGCCGATCTGTTCGAGCATGTTCAGCGCGGCTTCGTTCGCACCGCCGTGCGCCGGGCCCCACAGACAGGCGATACCTGCGGCGATACACGCGAACGGGTTCGCGCCCGACGAGCCAGCCAGACGCACCGTCGAGGTCGAAGCGTTCTGCTCGTGGTCAGCGTGCAGGATGAGGATACGGTCGAGCGCGCGCACGAGCACGTCGTTGACCTTGTACTCTTCGCACGGGTTCGAGAACATCATGCGCATGAAGTTCGCGCTGTACGACAGATTGTTCTGCGGGTACACGAACGGCTGGCCGATCGAGTACTTGTAAGCCATGGCGACGAGCGTCGGCAGCTTCGCGATCATGCGGATCGCCGAAACTTCACGGTGCTTCGGGTTGTTGATGTCGAGCGAGTCGTGATAGAACGCCGACAGCGCGCCGACTGCGGCGACGAGGATCGCCATCGGATGTGCGTCACGGCGGAAGCCGCGGAAGAAGAACTGCATTTGCTCGTGAACCATCGTGTGCTGCGTGACGGTCTTCACGAACTCTTCCTTCTGCGCCGCGTTCGGCAGTTCGCCGCGGTACAGCAGGTAGCAGGTTTCGAGGAAGTCGGCGTTTTGCGCGAGGTTGTCGATCGGGTAGCCGCGGTACAGCAGCTCGCCCTTGTCGCCGTCGATATACGTGATCGCCGAGTTGCACGACGCCGTCGACATGAAGCCAGGGTCGTACGTGAACTTGCCGGTCTGACCGTACAGTTTGCGGATGTCGATCACATCGGGGCCCATGGTGCCCTTGTAGATCGGCATTTCGACGCTCGGCGAATTGTCGCTGAACGATAGCGTGGCTTTTACATCAGACGGGGTCATAGCACATCCTCAATCGAAGATAAACACGGGATTCGATAGTTTTGTACGTCCGGAGCGGCGACAGTCCACATCACTGCGCGCCGCCGCGCTCAGACGTTCCGAAGCAGCTCCAGCACCCGCTTCACGTCCGGGTCGGCAAGGTCGCCTTCCGGTTCCTTGCGCGCGAGCAGCAAGTCCATCAGGTCGTTATCGCTCAGCTCGAGCAGGCGCGTGAGGGCACCCACGTCGGCGTCGCTGAGTTCATGCTCATAGCGCTCGAAAAACCGCTCAAAAATCAGATCATTTTCGAGCAGGCCGCGCCGCGCGCGCCAGCGAAGGCGCGCGCGGCGATGAGGGTCAGACTGGTGCGATTCCATTTCAGAACAGCAACATCAAACCGCGCGGCGGAACATCAGTTCCTTGATCTTGCCGATCGCCTTCGTCGGGTTCAGGCCCTTCGGGCAAACGTCGACGCAGTTCATGATCGTATGGCAACGGAACAGACGGTACGGGTCCTCGAGGTTGTCGAGGCGCTCGCCGGTCGCTTCGTCGCGGCTGTCCGCGATGAAGCGGTAAGCCTGCAGCAGACCTGCCGGGCCGACGAACTTGTCCGGGTTCCACCAGAAGCTCGGGCACGAGGTCGAGCAGCTTGCGCACAGAATACACTCGTACAGGCCGTCGAGTTCGTCACGCTGCTCAGGCGACTGCAGACGCTCCTTCTCGGGCGGCGGCGTGTCGTTGATCAGGTACGGCTTGATCGAGTGGTACTGGTTGAAGAACTGCGTGAAGTCGCAGATCAGGTCGCGCACGACGGGCAGGCCCGGCAGCGGACGCAGCACGATCTTCGCCGGCAGGTCGTTCAGGTTCGTGAGGCACGCGAGACCGTTCTTGCCGTTGATGTTCATGGCGTCCGAACCGCACACGCCTTCACGGCACGAACGGCGGAACGACAGCGTTTCGTCCACTTCCTTGAGCTTGAGCAGCGCGTCGAGCAGCATGCGCTCGTGCGTGAGTTCCAGCTCGTACGTTTGCATGCGCGGCGCCGCGTCCTTGTCCGGGTCGTAGCGATAGACTTCAAAAATGCGTTTGGCCATTTCCAATTCCTTTTGACTGGCGTGTGCCTTAGAACGTACGCGCCTTCGGCGGCACGGACTCGACGGTCAGCGGTTGCATGTGGACCGGCTTGTATTCGAGTCGGTCGCCTTCGCTGAACCAGAGCGTATGGCGCAGCCAGTTTTCGTCGTCGCGGTGTTCGTAGTCGCTCTGTGCGTGCGCACCACGGCTTTCCTTGCGGGCTTCAGCCGAAACCATCGTTGCGCGCGCAACTTCGACCAGGTTCGCCACTTCGAGCGCTTCCACGCGCGCCGTGTTGAACACCTTCGACTTGTCCTTCAGGTGGATGTGCTTCGCGCGCTCAGCGATCTGCGCGATGTCCTTCACGCCGTCTTCCAGCAGCTTCGAGGTGCGGAACACGCCTGCGTGCTTCTGCATCGAGCCGCGGATGTCGTTCGCGACGCTTTGCGCGTACTCGCCCGAAGTCGACTTGTCGAGCTCGGCGAGGCGCGAGAGCGCGAAGTCGGCGGCGTCGGCCGGCAGCGGCTTGTGATCGCGCAGCTCCTTGACGTGCTTGACGATGTGGTTGCCAGCCGCACGGCCGAACACCACGAGGTCGAGCAGCGAGTTCGTGCCCAGACGGTTTGCGCCGTGCACCGAGACGCACGAGCATTCGCCCACGGCGTAGAAGCCGTTGACGACTTCTTCGTGACCCTTCGGCGTGCCAACGACCTGGCCGTTGATGTTCGTCGGGATGCCGCCCATCTGGTAATGGATGGTCGGCACGACCGGGATCGGCTCCTTGATACAGTCCACGTTCGCGAACTTGAGCGCGATTTCGCGGATCGACGGCAGACGCTTCATGATCGTCTCGGCGCCGATGTGCGAGAGGTCGAGCAGCACGTGGTCCTTGTGCGGACCCACGCCGCGGCCTTCCTTGATTTCCTGGTCCATCGAACGCGAAACGAAGTCGCGCGGCGCCAGGTCCTTCAGGGTCGGCGCGTAACGCTCCATGAAGCGCTCGCCGTTCGAGTTACGCAGAATGCCGCCTTCGCCGCGCACGCCTTCCGTGATCAGCACGCCCGCGCCGGCCACGCCGGTCGGGTGGAACTGCCAGAACTCCATGTCTTGCAGCGCGATGCCCGAACGGGCCGCCATGCCAAGGCCGTCACCGGTGTTGATGAACGCGTTGGTCGATGCCGCGAAGATCCGGCCCGCGCCGCCCGTGGCGAACAGTGTGGTCTTGCCTTCGAGGATATAGACGTCCCCCGTTTCCATTTCGAGCGCGGTCACGCCGAGCACGTCGCCTTCGGCGTCGCGAATCAGGTCCAGCGCCATCCATTCGACGAAGAACGTGGTCTTCGCCGCAACGTTCTGCTGGTACAGCGTGTGCAGCAGCGCGTGACCGGTACGGTCAGCAGCAGCACAGGCGCGCTGGACCGGCTTCTCGCCGTAGTTGGCCGTGTGGCCGCCGAACGGGCGCTGGTAGATCGTGCCGTCCGCATTACGGTCGAACGGCATGCCCATGTGTTCCAGTTCGTAGACAGCGTTCGGTGCTTCACGGCACATGAACTCGATCGCGTCCTGGTCACCGAGCCAGTCGGAGCCCTTGATCGTGTCGTAGAAGTGGTAGTGCCAGTTGTCTTCGCTCATGTTGCCGAGCGAGGCGCCGATGCCGCCCTGCGCCGCCACCGTGTGCGAACGCGTGGGGAACACCTTCGAGAGCACACAAACCGACAGGCCGGCGCGCGCGAGTTGCAGCGAAGCGCGCATCCCCGAGCCGCCAGCACCGACGATGACCACGTCGAACTTGCGACGCGGCAATGAATTCTTGATTGCAGCCATTCTTTTACACTCTCCAGAGAATCTGAGCGGCGTAGCCGAGGCTGCCCAGCAGCCATGCGATCGTGAGGACGTCCAGCGTGATGCGCAGGCCGACCGGCTTGATGTAGTCCATCCAGATGTCACGCACGCCAACCCACGCGTGCAGGAACAGCGCGATCAGGGTGACGAACGTCGCGAGCTTCATCCACTGCGCGGCGAAGATCGAGGCCCAGCCGTCATACGAGAAGTCGTGCGCGCCGAAGAACAGGACGAGCAGCACGATCGTGTAGATCGCCATGATCACGGCGGTGGCGCGTTGCGCGATCCAGTCGCGAATGCCGTAGTGAGCGCCGACGACAAGGCGCTTCGGACCGATACCGTTTTTAGCCGACATTTTTTAGAACGCTCCGAAGAGTTTTGCCGCAAAGGCGATCGTGAGGACCGTGGAGATGATCACGACGACCAGGGAGGTCGACTTGCCTTTTTCCTTGCTCACAAGGCTATGGTTGAAGTCCATGCACAGGTGACGCACGCCAGCGCAGAAGTGAAACAGGAACGCCCATCCGAGGACCAGCACGATGAGCTTGACGATGATGTTCGAGAGGAAGCCCTTGAATACCTCGAAGCTCAGCTCCGAAGTGAGGCTCTGGTCCAACAGGAACAAGATGAAAGGCAGGAACAGGAACAACAACACACCGCTGATGCGGTGGCCGATCGACACACGACCGGCCAGAGGCAGGCGGTATGCGAACAATATCTGCCCAAGCCCGATGTTCCGGTATTCCGGCCTCGGTTTTTTTGCGGCTTCTGCCATGCTAGACCCCTACTATGTGTTAACACTAATTCGCAATTTTAGCGCCTTTTTATATCGCGCTGCAGCGAAATCCACGTCGGGTACGGCTGGTGGTGCGCGCAAGCAAAGGCACTCTGGGGAAGGGCTCCGCGCCTTTCGCGCGGTCGCCCGTCAACTCAAATCATTCTGATAGTAGTACCCGGTTGTGACATACCATCCGCGGCGCACCTCGACCGGCCGGTCTCCATAGGTATAGGACACGCGCTCGACCGATAGCAAAGGAAAACCTGCGGGCACTTTGAGAAGGTCGGCCACCGTAGGCTCCGCGGCCACGGCGCGGATCTTCTCGGTCGCACGAATCATGCGCGTGCCGAATTCCGCCTCGAACATGGCGTAGAGCGGGCCTTTGTACTCGGCAAGGCGCTCGCTCGTGAGCCCGCGGAACACACCGCCGGGCAGCCAGATCTCGTCGAGCACGGTGCTTTCGCCGTCGAACTGCAGCAGACGCCGGATCAGCACCACCGGGTCCGAGGGCTTGAGGTCGAGCTGGCGCGCGATCTCGGCCGAAGCGCGCAGGCGCCGGCACTCGAGCAGCCTGCTCACGTGCGGGTGCTCCGCGCCGTCATCGGCGAGTAATCTAAGAAAGCGAAACTGGGCGCGTTCTTCGTTGTGCGTTGCAACAAACGTGCCCTTGCCCTGACGGCGCACCAGCAGATTGTCGGCAGCCAGTTCGTCGATCGCCTTGCGCACGGTCCCCTGGCTCACCTTGTAACGGGCGGCCAGTTCGACTTCGCTGGGGATGATTTCGCCGGGCTTCCATTCGCCGGACTCGAGGCTCTGTGTAATGAGCCCCTTGATCTGCTGGTACAGCGGACTGAAGGTGGGGGACGGTGGAACCGCGGGCGCAGACGCTGGAGCCCCGCTCTCGGGAGCGGTGGAATTCGCGTTGCTGGCCGGGTTTGCACTCATGGCGCGCATTTCAACATAAACCCCCCTACGCATCAAGCATTTTGCCTGCAATAGTTATGTCTTATATAAGACATAAGATACTGTTGACTTTGACCCTGACGACTCCTACACTCCCGATCGAGCAAGGGTTTGCGGGCGGGCTGCATGCTAATTTCAGGACATGAAACCGGCATGACGAAGAGGAGCCGCCGGCTGCATCCACCTCGTGGCGAATGCGCCGCGAGCCGCCTTGCACGATGCTGTTCCCTCACGCAGTAAACGCAGTAGAGGTTTCGATCCGCCCAGCCGGCACGCGTGAGTCGTTGCGCGCCGCGCGTCTGTGGGAGAGCCCGAGCGAGCTGTTGCAGGAGTCGGCACACGCGAAGCGGCCAGCGTCTGGTGTCCCTTGAAGGGCGCCCCGTTCACCTCTTGCCATGTTGCACAGGTTACCGGCACGGCGGTCCGCGCCGGCGGCGCACGCTTCACGGCTTGTCAGTCATGGTTGTTCCAGTGAAGCGCGCACGCCGGCGAGAAAGACCGCCTGTTTCAGCTACGCTTCGTGTATCGCGCATATAGAATGGCGTTTTACCCTGGCGTCTAACGCATCTTCCTGGAGATTTTCAATGGCTAAGCCCGCAAAGCGCGTTGCCGTCACCGGCGCCGCAGGTCAGATCGCTTACTCCCTGCTGTTCCGCATTGCGAATGGCGACCTGCTCGGCAAGGATCAGCCCGTCATCCTGCAACTGCTCGACCTGCCGCAGGCGCAAGCCGCCGTCAAGGGCGTCGTGATGGAACTCGACGACTGCGCATTCCCGCTGCTGGCGGGCGTGGTCATCACCGACGATCCGAAGGTCGCGTTCAAGGACGCCGACGTCGCCCTGCTGGTTGGCGCACGTCCGCGCTCGAAGGGCATGGAACGCAAGGACCTGCTCTCGGCCAACGCCGAAATCTTCACGGTTCAGGGCAAGGCGCTGAACGACGTCGCCAGCCGCGACGTGAAGGTGCTGGTGGTCGGCAACCCGGCCAACACGAACGCCTACATCGCCATGAAGTCAGCTCCGGACCTGCCGAAGAAGAACTTCACCGCCATGCTGCGTCTGGACCACAACCGCGCGCTCTCGCAACTGGCCGCCAAGTCGGGCAAGCCGGTCGCTTCGATCGAGAAGCTCGCCGTGTGGGGCAACCACTCGCCGACGATGTACCCCGACTTCCGTGTCGCAACGGCGGAAGGCCAGTCGCTGACCAAGCTGATCAACGACGACGAATGGAACCGCAACACGTTCATCCCGACGGTCGGCAAGCGCGGCGCGGCGATCATCGAAGCGCGCGGCCTCTCGTCGGCAGCATCGGCCGCCAACGCAGCGATCGACCACGTGCGTGACTGGGTCCTCGGCACGAACGGCAAGTGGGTCACGATGGGTATCCCGTCGGACGGCTCGTACGGCATTCCCGAAGACATCATCTACGGCGTGCCGGTGACCTGCGAAAACGGCGAATACAAGCGCGTGGAAGGCCTCGAAATCGACGCATTCTCGCGCGAGAAGATGGACGGCACGCTCAACGAGTTGCTCGAAGAGCGCGAAGGCGTGGCTCACCTGCTCGGCAAGTAAGCCAACTGTACGAACGGAACGCGCGATTGACGCCCGTTCCGTTCTGCTTGATGGGTACGCGGGGCAGCCTCCGTGACCCGGCCCGCGCGGCCCGTTCCATGCGGGCCGCCCTCGGCGGGCCCGGCTATGCGCCCCCCCCTGGGCGGGCC
>NZ_JAMBPS010000110.1:0-8817 GCF_024206515.1 Paraburkholderia sp. CNPSo 3281
ACGGTACAGCGCATCTGGCGCAAGCACGGCGTGCGCCCCCATCGACTCGATACGCACATGGTCTCAAACGACCCTGACTTCGAGACCAAGGCTGCAGACGTCATCGGCCTGTATCTGAACCCGCCCGCACATGCGGTGGTGTTCTGCGTGGACGAGAAGACGGCAATTCAAGCTCTGGATCGTAAGGATCGGATGCTACCGCTGTCGCCAGGGCGCGCCGAGAGCCATGGCTTCGAATACAAACGTAACAGCACGCTTAGCCTGTTCGCTGCGCTCAATACGGCAACCGGAGAAGTCATCGGCAAGACCGCACCGCGCCATACCAGCGAACAGTTCGTGGCCTTCCTCACCGACGTTATCGCCAGCCAGCGGCCCAAACAAGAGATTCATGTGATCTGCGACAACGTCAGCAGCCACAAGACACCGCGCGTGCACGAATTCTTGCGACAACACCGCAACGTGCGGTTGCATTACACGCCAACCTATACCTCTTGGCTGAATCAGGTGGAAAACTGGTTCTCGCGCATCCAGCGCGATGTAATTGCGCGAGGCATCTTCACCACGGTGAAGGATTTGGACCGCAAGCTGATGCGCTACATCCGCGAGCACAACAAGAATCCCAAGCCGATCAAATGGAAATACGATGATCCATCACGACGAATTCGGCCAGTGCCATTTCAATGACGCAGTCGACTAGTCGCCTGTCAAATATGCCGGCAGTCACTTCGATCCACAGAACAAGAACCTATCGACATTCAGTAACCGACAGGAGGCGGCCCCCACAACTTTCGTGACGGCCGCCTCGAGCCACTTAAAACTTGTGGCTTATTCCGACTAGAGCGACGGTCTGGTTTTGACCAGACGATGGATCAACCGCTGCAATGTTAGCTACAGCAGGCAGGCCGCGCGAATCGGTTCCCGCTGCACGCTGATACACCACACCCCCATAAAAGTCGGTACGCTTCGAAATGCTGTAGTCGAATCCGATGTTTACCTGATGATAAGTGGCGGATGTGACGCCCGATGAATGCGTATAAGAATACGATACCCCGATCAGCGTCGCAGGCGAAAACTGATATGTTGCGTTGAGTTCGCCGATATTAAATGTTTGCGTGCCACGATATGCATTTTCCGTGTCTGTCAGTCCTTCCACCGGCGTTCTCCCCAAATCTCTAAACTGGGTATTGCTGTAGACAGCGCCGAGTGTTGCGGGGCCAATACTATAAGATGCACCGACAGAAAATATCCGCTCGGACCCCGCTGAGGCGAATCCCGAATCAACCGGACTCCAGAAATTCGATCCGGTCGTACTGGATCCAGCATTGTTACCGTAAAAAGAATAATTCGGATTATTAACTATAAGATAGCCGATGCCGACGCGTAGGTTTTCATTATTGTATCCTGCACCTAATCCGATGATGCTGTTCTGTTTTGTCGAACCGGGAACACCGCCAGGACTATACATTACTTTCCCGCTCAGCCCCCTGTACTCGGGAGTGGCATAGATGATCGCATTGTTTATCCACCTGAAGTCGTCCAGATTATCGACATCTGCCGGGTGCGCCCCGGCGCCCGAACCGTTGAACGCCCAGGTCCCACCCGCCGACAGTTCACCGGTGTAAGAATCGCCAGCGGAGTATTGACGTCCTAACGTCACCTTGCCGTAGGGGCCGGAAAGGCCGACAAACGATTGTCGACCGAACAACGTGTTACTGTTCCCCATCGCCCCCGAATTTAAGGAGAAACCACCCTCCACGGCGAACAGCGCAGCCCATCCGCCCCCTAGGTCCTCATTTCCTTTTAATCCCCAACGATTGGAATTCATCGCGCCGTCCATCAAGGCGTATTGATGTTTTCCGCCATCGTTGGAATTGAACATGAAAGCGTCGTCCACGACCCCGTAAAGGGTTACGCTGGATTGAGCATGACATACTGTTACAGACAACCCAAGTACAGCTGCAGCAAAAATCCTATTCATCATATCTCCTCCGCCTCCGATATCGCCAATCTAAAAATCAATTCGCCTCTTGATATTAGTTATACTAACTTAATCGACAAGAAATAAACTACTCGTAAAATTAAGTCTCGCCACCAAGCCAAAGTTAGCGACGGCACAAAATTAGTTACTATAGAGTAAATGGGCAGCACATTAATAACTTTGCCGACCACACAAGCAGGCAGTCAACCCAACCTTTAGCACCTTTTACACCACCAGCAAAACCATCAACACAAAATAACTGACGATTTCCAACGGCACCTTGCCAACCATCATCACCGAGGATATCAAAAGTACCCCTCCTCGATAGAACAAAATTAACTAAAGGGCTGACAACAATCGCTCGATATCACGCCAAAGATCGAGCGGACTTTCCAATCCGACGCTGAATCTCAAATACGTTGAATTACAACTGCCCGCTCCAAAGCTACGTTGCCCATCGAGCGACATCGGTGCAACGAGGCTTCGCGTCCCTCCCCATGACGCGCCGATTGCGAACAATTCAAGACGACCCAGTGCCCGGTCGATTTGCGCCGTGTCTTGCATCTGCAGTTGGACAGAAAATACGCCAGTACTCCCCTGAAAGTCCCGCTTCCAATACTCGTGTCCGGGAGACTCCGGAAGCGCCGGGTGAATAACACGGGCAATTTCAGGGCGGTCCTTCAAGCGCAGTGCGAATTCCAGGGCGGTCGACCCGACGTGTGCCAGGCGCACTGACATGGTTTCAATGCCACGCAGCGCTAGAGAGCAGTCATCAGGCGATACACCTATGCCCAAATTTGCGAGTTGTTCTCTTACCTGCAGATAAACATCCATCGACGCAAAGCTCAACGCACCCAGCAAAAGATCGGAATGTCCGCCGACATACTTGGTCAACGCTTCAGCCACGACGTCCACGCCTAGCGAAATCGGCTTGCAAAAAATCGACGTTGCCCATGTGTTATCGCAACCGGTCAACGCATCATTTTCTTTCGCGATACTTACGATTTCACGGATGTCACAGACTTCCATTGTTGTCGAACCCGGAGCTTCTATCCAAATCAGCTTTGTCCGCCCAACTCTGATAGAGCTGCGCAGAGACTGCAGGTTCATCGGGTCGTAGATGTCGAACGCGACTCCATAGCGCTGCAGGACCTCCTCCGCAAAATCCTTCACCGGCGGGTAGACGCTATCGGGAATCAGGACATGATCGCCGTGCGCCAATAGAGTCAACATGAGGACTGATATAGCGGCTTGCCCTGACGGAACAAGGACGGAACGAAGGCCCCCTGCGAGTCGGGTCAGTTGTTCCTCGAGTGAACGGGTCGTTGGTGTCCCCATCAACCCGTAGCTATATCCGTCCGGGAACTGAAGGGAACGATCGCGATAACTTTGTGCGCTTGGGAATACGATCGTGGACGCCCGATACACCGGCGTAGAAAAGCTCCGAAATCCCTCGGTGCTCGCGCCAGTCCTATGAACGCACAGAGTCGATTGTTCAAAAACATGATCTGCCATTTTTGCGCCACCTCACAGCACTTTTGAGAGAAATTCGCGCGTTCGTTCTTCACGCGGATTGCCAAGCACCTGGGCCGGCGGCCCAATTTCCAGGATTTTCCCGCCGTGCATAAATGCGACGCGCTTGCTTGCCTCACGAGCAAACCCCATTTCATGGGTAACAACAACCATCGTCATCCCATCGCGGGCGAGATTCCTGATGGCGTCCAGCACCTCACGTACCATCTCAGGGTCAAGCGCCGACGTCGGTTCGTCGAAGAGAAGTGCACGCGGCTTCATGGCCAGCGCGCGGGCGATCGCGACGCGCTGCTTCTGCCCGCCGGACAGTTTTTGCGGCACTACACCGGCCTTCTCAATCAGGCCCACCTTAGCCAATAGCTCCTCAGCTTCTTCCCTCGCCTGCAGCTTTGACATCCCCAGCAACCTCGTCGGTCCGAGAGTCACGTTCTCGAGTGCCGTCATATTGCTAAACAGGTTGAAGTTCTGAAACACCATGCCGATCTTTCGACGCAATTTGTTTACGTCGTACCGCCTGCTTAGCACATCTTCGCCGTCGATATGTATGGTTCCAGCGTCCGGCGTCTCGAGTAAATTCAGACAGCGGAGGAACGTTGATTTTCCAGATCCAGATGCACCGATTAAGGAAACCACCTCGCCCTCGGCGACCGACATGCTAACGCCATTGAGCACTTGAACTGATCCAAACGCTTTTTCGACACCGCTCGCAGAAATCATGGAGACACTTTCGGCTGCAACCTGGTGCGCGCTAGCACCTGGCTCGGATTGACCTCCGAGCTCAGAAAGAAGACGAATTGGCGCATTCATCGAGAAACCCTTCGTTCGAGATAGCCGGTCATGCGTTCGGCTATGAGGTATATGACAAGATACATGCCGCCCACTATCGAGAGGACACGGATCATGTCAAAATTCTGCATGTAAATGTTCTGCCCAGCGAGTGTGAGTTCCGTTACACCTATAACAGACAAAAGCGACGTATTCTTGAGCGTGATGCTAAGCTGATTCGCCAAATTCGGAATCATGGTTCGAAATGCTTGCGGAATAATCACCAGTCTCATGGTTTGCCAATGACCAAACCCGATTGCACGTCCAGCCTCCATTTGCCCTCGATCGACTGCCTGAATCCCTGAGCGAAAGACTTCGGCCAGAAACGCCGCCGTGTATAGCGCCATGGCAATTCCGCCGGCAATTGTTGCGGGTGTCCGAACACCCGTCAACACGGGTAGACCAAAGTAAACTAGCAAAATTTGGACGAGTAGCGGCATGCCGCGGATGACGGTTCCATATGCTCCGGCAAGCGAAGCTGCTAAGCGGAACTTGGACATTTTCATAAACGCGAGAGGCAAACCTAGTACGCCGCCGAAAATCATCGATGTCGCTGTCAGGATCACCGTTAGTTTCAACCCCTCCCAAAGAGAAGGAAGGTAATCCCAAAGCCAATTCAAATCTTTCATGAGTAGCTGCACCTCAATTCATGTTGTAAGTCTTCGCAATGGCATCCAATTCGCCGCTGGCTTTCAATTTCGCGATGCCCCGGTTGACGATTGCGACCCACTTGCTGCCTTTCGGGAAGGCGAACGCGATACCTGTCGGATCTAGCACAGGACTCACGATCTTGATCGTAGGCTTGGCACCTTCGATTCGCAATTGATAGTTCACCAGTGCGGAGTCGTAGATCATCGCGGCCACGTCACCCGATCTCATCGCAAGTTGCATACTTGCCGGATCCTGGAGGATGCGCAGCGTGACGCCCCATTCAGCCGCGTGCTCACGCGCTACTTTCAGTGCGGCAGAGCCCTGTTCGCAAGCAATCGTTTTGCCCTTGAGTTCAGCAAGGCTCTTGATTGCACTGTTCACCGGAACTACGACGAGAGCACCTTCGACGAAATAAGGCGTCGAAAAGTCCACAATTGCCTGACGTTCCTTCGTAATGAAGATACCGCTTACGGCGATATCGAGTTGTCCAACCTGGAGTGCCGGAATCAAACCGTCGAATGCCATCTGCTGATAACGCATATCAAGGTTTTCTAGCTTCCCTACCCTCTGCAAGATGTCGTTGCTAATTCCAAGAAATTTGCCCCCTTGGATATACGAGAAAGGTGGCGCATCGGGCGCAGCTCCGACAGCCAACTTAGCGGTCGTCACGTTGCCGTCCGCCAGCACGGCAGCCGAATGCCCGAACACCGCAGCCGCGACGCACACGAACATCGCAGTACCAAGCCTCTTTTTGAACATCTCGATCTCCTCCAAGAAAGGTAAGTGACAGACCCACATCCTGCTGTCCGTATGTTCCTAATATCGGTTCACTGTTCCGTTATTATCGACGTCGGGCATGGGCAACGTTATGGGGGTTAACGAGCTCTGATACATGGTTTACTTTATCGGAACGTTGTTCCTATAATAGGTGCGGCCACCAGGACGGAGAAATCCATGAGCTTTGTCGATAGTCTCGAGCAACACTCCCTCAGCCTTGCCTTCTCGTGCAGGCAAAAACTCTTCTCGGCTGCGCCGGAACTTGACGCAATCATCACTACGGACCCTGTCCACGTCGGTTACCTGACGGGCTACCGGAGCATCCTTCAGGACGCTGGTCCATATGCGCAAGCCGCGATCGCAACACGCGATCGGGTGGCCCTGATTACTGGCGCGAGCGATGCAGCCGCTGCTTTAGAGGAATTGGAAGACCCATCGTGCATCTGGCGATACGGCGTCTTTTACGTCGGCGCAACGGCCAGAGTGGCCGGCTATGCAGACATGCCGGAACCGGGTGACAATTTTGTCGATACGATCGTGTCCGCATTACGTAGCTTCGAAATCCGCGGCGGCCGCGTGGGCCTGGACACGCGCGACGAAAAATTGGCACGGACAATTTGGCGGCAATTCCCTCAGGTGGCATTCCAAAACGGGGCGCCTTCGTTAAAGCGAGCGCGCGCAACGAAATTGCCAGGCGAACTCGCATTGCTGCGTCATGCCTCACGCATCACCGACAAAGCGCTCGAATCCATCGTGCCTATGATTCGAGCTGGCGTCACGGAACTCGATATCTCAGGCGAAATTAACGGCGCTATCGTTCAAGGGGGGGGCATCCCGCGCTTCGTCGTCGTTACGTCCGGCGAGCGCAGCTCACGGGTTGATGCCTACGCTCGCGCCAAGCGCCTTGAGAACGGAGACCTCGTGCGCATGGACATTGGCTGCACCGTACAGGGATACTGTTCAGACATGGCCCGTACTCTGACGGTTGGGGGCCCAAGCGATCAACAAGCCGAGCGCTACGCGGCACTGCTTGCCGGCGAGCAGGCGCAAATTGCGGCCTTGAGACCAGGCGCGTTGGCCAGCGACATTTACAAGATCGCTATCGACACTGTTCGGCAAGGTGCGCTGCCGGATTACCAGCGGAGTCACTGTGGCCACGGCATCGGTTTGCATTCCCATGAATTTCCCCCCATCGCCCCCAATTCGAACGTCCTACTCGAACCGGGCATGGTCTTCTGCGTCGAGACCCCCTACTACGAACTCGGTTGGGGCGGCATGATGGTGGAAGATACGGCTATCATCACGGATGGCGGACACGAGCTTTTGACCCATTCGACTCGGGAACTATGCCAAGATCGGGTAAAGTAAGGGCCCATCGCCCAACCCGACCATCCATAGGCCGCTAGGCTTTCGTATAGACAAGACCCAATGAAGAGTCAATCACTTGAGCGCGGCCTCGACGTCATGGAGCTACTCAATGCGTCGCAGGAGCCGATGGGGCCTCGAGAAATATCCCGTCGGCTCGGTTTAAGTCCGGCCATCGTTCAGCGTCTCCTCAACACCTTGACCGCAAAGCATTATTTGAGACGAGACCCTGTTACGCGTCGGTACAGTATCGGGTACCAGACGTTGAATATGGGGGCGGCGCTGATGGCGCGAGACACGTTGTTGTTGGAGGCCCGCGGAGAACTCCAGTTGCTGGCTGATAGCATGCGTATCGATGGTTATCTTGGCGTGCTTCAGGACAAAACCCCAATGTATCTGCTTTGTGTCGACGGCAAGGGACCAGTGACCGTCAGGGTACAACCCGGGTCTCCTATTGGACTACACAATACGGCCATTGGTAAGGCCATCCTTTCGTCCTTCCCTGACGACCAGGCCCTTGAACTGCTGCGACTAGAACCGCTGGAGCAGAGCACGGCCAAGACGATTACCGACCCGGAAAAACTTGTTGCGTCCTTGCATAAGATTCGGACCGACGGATATGCTCTGATCGAGGACGAACAGGTTATGGGGATCTCCTCAGTAGGCGCCCTCGTCGGGGATGTCAGCGGGCAGATGCGGACAGCGATCAGTGTCGCTTACTCGAAGCACTTCAGCCCTGAACTCAAACGACAAAACGTGATTGAGGCTGTTGTCGCCGCAGCGAGTCGGATCACGCGCAATTGCGGGTTTCATTCTGGCTGAGACAGACAGGCGCCACGCCACCCGCCGAAACACTGGTGGCCATCGCTGCAGTTGGCTTCCTGGTGAGGTAACATAATCGGGACCGGGTGTCCTGGTCACTGATCTCGGTCAGTCAAGCATCAGCAAGGATGCCTACTACGAGCTTGCCATGACAAATCGTACGCCCTTCGTTTGCGTTTTTACTCCCGATCGCTGGGGACAGGTTGACAAGTTCAAGCAGTTTTTTGCTACCACATACGACCTCAAGCCAGACGCAAGAAAAGCCGTCGCGGGTGTCGACAATCACTTTCAAAAAGCGTTGACCCTTCGCCGCGTGGCAGAAAAACTCGCGCCGAATCTTTGCCTGGACAACGAAGAACTCGCGCAAAAAGGCTTTACGGCCGCCCTTAACTCACAGGAATTCTCTGCTGTTGTTGAAGAAGTCTTCACCGAGCTGTACTCGTCGATCGATTGCGTCCGGAAGATCGTCATTGCGATATATGGTAGTTGCCGGCGTGTGCCCGATTCGACCCGCAAGCTGTTCGAACGCGCGGCCAGAGCAGAGATCGGCACAGACTTCCCCAAAGACCTATTGTGGCTCTTTTGAGATTTGAATGGGTTACGTGGCGTGCGGATTGATCGGCGCGAAGTTGAGTTTGCCGGCGATCAGGAACAGCACTGTGCGCATGGTTTCGAGGTTTGCGTAGCCGCGAGCGCGTCGCTTGGCGGCCTGAAACAGGCCGTTGAGTGCTTCCAGAAAGCCGTTGGTCTGGCGCGTCTGGGTCCATGCGACGATGCCGTCGAAGTGTTTTCGGATCATGCGGGCGACCTCCTTCATGGGTTCAACCTTGGATCGCATCACGTTGGTACACCACTGCTCGAGCATC